>CAVELT010000038.1:0-14256 GCA_963616545.1 Dysosmobacter segnis
CCACGGTGACAAGATAGGTCAGCTGCTGCAGGGTCATGAAATAAACCTCCGGAAAATTATCGTCGCCAAACAGTTACTGTATTTCCTTTCTACAGCGCCAGCATTTCTGCCGCCTGCTGCTGCAGTGCGCTTCGCTTGTCCCGAAGCAGCAGAAAACGATTGAAATGATAGTAGTCCTCATTGCCGCATTCCGTCACAAACTTCAGACTGTAATAGCCGGCGGAAAGCTCCGACAGGAAGATCACCAGCTCCTGCCCCTCACCGAAGCTCTGACTGATAAACTGCAGCGCATGACTGAGATGTGCTCCGGTATCTGTGATGGCCTGCTTCCGCTGCGTCTCCCGCTCCCGGAACCAGTTTCGAACAAGGTCATAGTCCGCCTCAGCGCCCCGGCTTCCCTGCTTTTTCAGGGTTTCTGCCAGTGCTTCCAAAAGCGAAAGCATTTTCCTGGTATATCGCTCCTCCTCCCGGCTGATGAGCTGCGCGTCATGCTGCTGCTCCAGCTTTTCGAGGCTCTGCTGCCGCTGCTCTGCCAGAAGCTCTGCTGCCGTCCTGCCGGTATCCGCAGCTGCGCCGTCCAGCGCTTCCTTCAGCGCCTTCAGCTCGCCGAAGAGCTTTCTCTGCACAGACAGAGCCTCGGCATAGGCACGGAACTCCTGGTTCAATGCGTCCACCAGCAGTCCCAGCAGACTCAGCTTCTCGTCGAAGGGGGCCTGCAGCAAAGAAACCGTATCCTCCGGGAAATGTCCGTCCAGAATTTCCGGGATGCGATACACCTGCCGGTACTTCTGATACAGCTCATAATAGGCCGCAAAATCCCGGGCGATCTCCGGCTCCTCCAGATACTCGAGCACCAGTGCCTTCGTGACGGGCAGCTGCATTTCCTCATACAGCTTCACGATCCGCGAAAGATCCTCCCAGCCTCTGGCCGTCACAAAGCTCTTCCCGCCCAGCTCCTGCCGAACAGAATAAAAGTTTTCTTTTTTGATGTCCAGATACGCCAGGATCGCGCCGTGAACGCCCGCCCTGTAGGCATATTCCTTCCAGACCGGATAATCCTCCGTGATGTCCATGCGCCGCACACGATCCAGGGTGACAATGTCGAAGTCCCGCACAGACTTGTTGTACTCCGGCGGATTGCCCGCCGCCACAATCACAAAGCCCTCCGGAATACGATGGCTGCCGAAGGTTTTGTACTGCAGGAACTGCAGCATGGTAGGCGCCAAGGTCTCGGAAACGCAGTTGATCTCGTCCAGGAAAAGGATGCCCTCCTGAATTCCGCTTTTCTCGATCTGCTCATACATGGCCGCAATGATCTCCGACATGGTATATTCCGTCACAGAATACTCTTTTCCGCCGAAGCTCTTCTTGCTGATATAGGGAAGTCCTATGGCAGACTGGCGAGTATGATGTGTAATCGTATAGGCCACCAGGTTGATGCCCAGCTCCCGGGCCGCCTGCTCCATGATGGCAGTTTTTCCGATACCGGGCGGACCGATCAGCAGAAGCGGCCGCTGTTTTTCAATGGGAATCCGATACGCTCCGGTATCGTCCTTCATAAGATACGCCCGCACAGTATTGATAATTTCCGTTTTTGCTTCTTTGATGTTCATCCTTGCTCTTCCCTGTTCCCCTATGCCAATGTCTTCGGCTCTTCAATGCCGATCGCCCTCTGCTGCCCGAGAAAATCTTATTCAATGTACAGCTTCATCGCCCAGGGCGGTGTCTTGTCATCTCCGCAGTCATCATTTCCCGGATACACAAAGCCGGTGAGATAGTCTGTCGGCGTCTCCGGGAAGCTGCCGAAGCCGTCTGTAAAATACAGAAGTCCCCGCAGCTGCGGCAGTTTTCCACTCTCCCGCAGTGCCTGCACCCGGTCAAAAACCGGCCGAAAATCCGTACCGAAGCCCCCGGAGACATGAAATGCAGCGGCATATTGCTGCATCTCCCTTGTGTCGGAAATCCAGAGCTCCCGCTGTACCTTCTCATCACATTCCAGGATCAGGATCCGCACCCGGGGGAAAAATCCCTTCTGATCCGAGAGCAGACCGGCCGTCTCATTGAGAAAGCGCTGCACCAGTGTGTCCCGACAGGAGGCACTGGTATCGATGGCGATCACCAGCTGCTCGATCTTCCGACTTTCCGTAAATTCATTTTCCTCAATCAGCGGCATATTCCCGTAGAGGGACAGGCCATAGCTGTAGTAGCCGTAGTCAAAGGAATCCGGATCGATGCGGCTTTCCTCCCGCTCTATAGAAATGCGCCTGAGAAAATCCCGGTAATCCGTTTTTCGCTGATTCTGCAGCCGGAGCAGCCAGGACAGAGAGCCGCTCTCCTCCGCCCGATCCCGGCCGAAGGTTTCCATTTCCGTTTCCGTGCGCTCGGCATTTTCCTGCCAGCGCTCATCCAACTCCTGCCGACTCGGTCGCGCCTGCAGCTTCCTCTGCTTCGCCTCTGTCTTCGGCGCTTCACCTTCATTTTCCGGCGCTGCCATGTCCTCCGGGAGCTCCGGCGGCATCTCCGGCCCGCCGGCATTATCCTCTTCCGCATTCGAAAGCGGTGCCCAGAAGGCATGGTCATCCCGCGTGAATTCCTGCTTCAGCCTCTCCATGGTGTCCATGTCTATGTTGTTTTCCAGAAAATACTGGTAGAGCCGCTCTGCCGTCAGCACTCTGAGCTCTGCCTGCAGCCGCTGGTACCATTGCTCGCGGAAGGCGCCGGGCGGGCGGCGAATGATCTCATAATCCATGGAATCGAGCACAGACTCGGTCTGGATGTCACAGGCCAGATCCCACAGGGCGGTCTCCCGGCCGTCTCCCTTGAACATATGACGAAAAAGACAATGCAGAATCATATGCAGGTACAGGCGATCCAGCTTCTGGGGGCTCTCCACAAAGAGCGCAAAGAGAAACTGGGGATTGAAATGAATCGTTCGGGCATCGGTGCCGCAGCGCCGGGTGTTGAGATCCATGGTGTAATCCAGACTGTCCAGCGCCCTCGCCATAAAGTGCATGGCGAGATAAAGCTCCGTCCGCGTCTCGTTCAATATGCGTTTTCCGAATTCTTCCAGTTCGATTCTGCTCTTCATACTATAAGTCAAAGCTCTCCGGTGCTGTCTGCTGCTCCTGTCCTGCCGCATTCATGAGAACAGCGGTCAGCTCTGTCAGTCTTCGCTCTGCGCAGAGGGGCAGCACGGCCTGTATTGCTGCCCTGGGCAGAAGCTTTTTCTGACAAAGAAACTGTATGGCCGACATGCTCTCCTCCGGCTCCAGTCCGCTGGGATCCCGCTCCGTCGGCCAGCCCTCGGCAATCAGCTGCTGCAGAACGCTTTCTCCCTCCGAAGCGATATAGTCCCGATAACATTTTTCAGCCTGCTCCGACAGATGGTAGGGATAATGCAGGCGGTCCGCAGCAATGTGCCTTGCGGTCCGGGGATCGTCATGCACAACACGGGCAAACAGTCGATCGTAGGCCCAAAAATCAATGCCGCTCCGGCTCACCGTCTGCCGGTATTCATAGCCGCTGCCCTCTATGCTTTCGTGGATGGCCCGGGACATGGTGTCCTCCAGAAAATTGTCGAGATAGGCCGGAAAGGACAAGGTACAGCAGCCGTCCGGCAGATAAATACGAAAGCGCAGGCGGCTGTCGTTGTCACCCAGCATCTCCTTCAGAAGCTGCAGCCTGCCGGTCTTTTCACAATGCAGCTCGATCAGTGAAAGGGCGCTGCACTGCCGGATCACACCGTCATAGTAATCCCGCACCTCCTCCGTCAGAGAAAGGTAACGAAGGGACGGGCAGTTATAGAAGGAAAAGGGCCGCAGGATATGCACGTTTTCCGGGATGCTCACCCGGGAAAGTGTTTTTTCGCCGTCAAAGGCATGGGCCGCAATTTCCCGCAGCGGAAGCTCCCGATCACCGATACCTACTGTTGCCGGTACAGTGAGACGCGCCGGCAGCTCCGTTCCGCCCAGAAGAACAGCAGCGGCCTCCCCGCGGTATACCGTTTCCTCACAGTTAAGAAGCATGATTCTCCTCCCGGCGCCGGTCAGCGGTCTCCGCTCCCGGCTCTGCCGTCGTAAGCTCATCCAGCGTTCTGCCGTAGGCACCCAGAAAATCCTCGATAAACATGGCAAGCTCCGGCAGCTCCTTCTGCATGGCGAAAAGGGCCTCCCACGTGCTTTCCTTCGCACTGCGGAATTCCCGGTTGCCGCTTTCCTCCTCTTCTATGCACTTGATATAGGCAGAGAGCTTGTCGGCAGCCTTCACCAGTCGACGAAGATAGGCTTCCTCCTCTGTGCCGCAGAAAATGTCGCGGTAGACAGGCTGCAGGTCCTCCGGCAGCTTCCGGAGCAGCTGCTCCTCCGCCACGGATTCCACTGTACGGTACGCCTTCCGCAGAGACTCACTGCCGTATTTTACCGGTGTCGGCAAATCTCCTGTAATGATCTCCGCTGCATCATGATAGAGTCCGATGAGCGCGGCCTTCTCCGCATTCAGCTGCTTTCCGAGGCGCACATTTCCCAGTGTGCAGAGCGCGTGCGACAGCATGGCCACCTCAAGAGAGTGCTCGCTGAGATTCTCCGCCCGGCTGTTCCGCATCAGCGCCCAGCGCTCTATGTACTTCATTCTGGAAACTGTCGCAAAAAAAGGATAATCCATTCCTCACCTCTCATAGCGGATCTTCCGCATGCCTTCCTGTGTGACTTCCTGCAGCATTCTTCTCCGCTCCATGGCCTGCAGCAGCTTCTCTTCCTCCTGCTTCAGCGAAAAATACTGTGTGATCCGCCCCTCTGTGATCCACCATCTGTCAAAATCCGCCGGACTGTCCTGCTCCTTGTGCAGCAGCATTTCCACCAGAAGCGTCTTCTGCTGTGCCCGAAGCGATGTGAGCTTCCGCTCATCCAGCTCTTTTTCCGTAAACCGCATTCCCTCTTCCTCCATTGCCGTTCAGTATAACACGCTTTCCCCGGATCGACAGAATGTTTTTACTATTATTCATTGACAGGCCTGTCGTCTCCATGTAATCTATGGTTGACCTTTTTGATTCTTCAAGTCAATAAGGGGGGAATGACTTGATCTCTGTTGAGAAATGGAGGCAGTCTATGTACAGCAAATATTTGAAATCTTTTGTTCTTGCTGCTGATTTGAAGAGCTTTAACAAGGCTGCGGCAGCACTTCACGTTTCACCTACGGCGATCATGCGCCAAATGGATGTTCTCGAAGAGAAGCTGGGTCTTCATCTTCTGGCACGCACCAACCATGGTGTCGGTCTGACAAAATCCGGACAATTTTTCTATCGGGAAGCCAAGGACATGATGCAGCACTGCGATGAAATCGTCGAAGCGGCACAGAAGCTTCAAAAGGAAGACGCATCAGCTTGACCTCTGATGTTCGTCGCCCGACGGGATACGCGTCAGTCCTGACGCGCCCCATCGGGCGACTTTCCTGTCTCAGGCATCCTTCTGCAGCTCCATTGTGAACCAGAAATCCACGCCGGTGATCGTATTTTTCACGCCGCAGCGCTGATGATGCGCATCTGCTATGGCATGAACGATGGACAGTCCCAGTCCCGAACCGCCGTAGGCTCTGGTATGGGCTTTATCCACCTTATAAAATTTCTCCCAAAGCTTGTCGATGTCCTCCTCCGGGATCTGCTTTCCCGTATTTCTCACATGGATGCTGACGGTATGCTCATCCTCTATTGCCGTATAAATACTGATCTGGTTCGGCTCCTGCAGGTGATTCAGGGCATTGTTCAGATAATTGGTGATCACCTCTTCGATCTTGAACTCATCTGCCCAGACATTGACGTTTTCCGGCACATCCAGCTCCACGGAAGCCTTCTTCTGCTTCACCAGAATATCGGCAGCGGCCACCACACCCTTCACCACCTTGGACAGGTTGAAGCGACTGAAATCCGGCGCATCCTTTCCCTGCTCAATGGCCGAAAGATTCAGAAGCTGCCGCACCATCCGATTCATTTTCTTGGCCTCATCCACGATAACACTGCAATAGTAATCCCGGCTCTCCGGATCCTCGCAGAGACCGTCCTGCAGTCCCTCTGCGTAGCCCTGAATCAGAGCGATAGGCGTCTTCAGCTCATGGCTCACATTGGCCACAAACTCCTGGCGCTTCTGATCAATCATACGCTTATTCTCGATGTCAGACTGCAGCTCATTGTTGGCCGTTTTCAGCTCTGCAATCGCCGTCTCCAGACGCTCTGACATGGCATTCATGGAGCGCCCCAGCGTACCGACCTCATCTTCACTGCTGCCGGTATACCGGGCACTGAAATCCAGCTTGGTCATGCGTTCCGAAAGGTTCGCCAGCGAATTGATCGGCTCGGTGATCTTCCTTGTGGCAAGATACATGACCACCGCACCGGCGATCAGCACCAGACTGCCGATGCTCAGAAGGAAGCGATTGAAGAAGCGCACGGATTCATGCAGACTGCTGAGGGGCATGGACATAATGAAGCAGGTGGTATTGTCACTGAAATAGCCCCAGCTTTCCAGATAGCCCCAGGTGCTGCCCCGGCGCATATTTTCCTCGATGCTGTAGTTCTGAAAGCGGCGTACCACCCTGCCGTCCCCGTCCGTACGGCTTCCCAGGATATATTCCGACAGCCGGTGCTTGATGTAATCCTCATCCAGGGAAGCGGCAAAGCTGCGGTCGGTGCGCGTGTCCATGATCACCACGCTGATGTTGCTGCTCTCCGAAAGACTGCGGATATACTCCGTTGCCGCCGTCTCGGTGCTGGAATCCGACGCATCGTAATCGGCCGGAAACAACTGGTCCATGGAGATGCCGGCCGCGTCTGCCGCCTTGATCATGCTGTCGATGGAATTGTAGGCCTGCTCCATGACGCTGACCTTCTCCATCGAATAATATCTCTCGAGAAAAAAGGTATTGATGCCCATGATGGCCAGCAGAAGCGCCAGCATTAAACTGATGAAAATGCAGGTATACCGCCAGCGGATGGAGCAGCGCCAGCGCATCCGGAGACGCTTCATGCCTCTGCCTCCGGTTCAAACTTGTATCCCATGCCCCAGACGGTTTTGATATACTCGCCCTTGTCGCCGAGCTTTGCCCGCAGCTTCTTTACATGGGTATCGATGGTCCGGGCGTCTCCGAAATAATCGTAGTTCCAGACATTGTTGAGAATCTTCTCCCGGGAAAGGGCGATTCCCTTGTTCTCAATGAAATACAGCAGCAGCTCGTACTCCTTAAAGGAAAGCTCCAGCTCCCGGTCATCCACCCGAACCGTATGGGCAGACTTGTCCACCTCGATGCCGCCGATCCGGACGATTTCATCCTGACTCATGCCGGAGCGCCGGAGAATGGCCTCCACCCGGGCCACCAGGATCTTCGGGGAGAAGGGCTTGGAAATGTATTCATCGGCGCCGTATTCAAAGCCTTTCAGCTCGTCGGTTTCCTCCGAACGGGCGGTCAGCATGATCACCGGCACCTTGGAGTGCTCACGAATCGTCTTCAGCACCTCCCAGCCGTCCATCTTCGGCATCATCACATCCAGGATGATCAGGGCAATGTCTTTGTCCGAAAAGAAGACGTCGATGGCCTGCTCGCCGTCGGCAGCCTCCACCACCTCGAAATCCCGAATCTTGAGGAAATCCGACAAAAGCTTCCGCATTCTTTCCTCATCGTCTACCACCAAAACCTTCAGCTTATCCATCTCATCTACTCCTTTTATTCATGGCCTCCAGGGCAAATCTCGATATCGTACAGGCCTTACTGTAGCGTTTCTCTGTGACATAAATGTGAACTTCTGCCCTGGCCCGGGTCACCGCCACGTAGAACTCCCGGCGCTCCTCCTCGATCTGCGCCTCCGACTGTGCCTTCCGATAGGGTGTCACCCCCTCCACGCAGTCGATGAGATGCACACAGTCAAATTCGAGTCCCTTGGCGCCGTGGTAGGTCATAAGGGCCACGCCCCTCTCCGGCTTCTTCTCGTCCTTCATTTTGGCCTGCAATTGTGCGCTGTAATCCTCCACGAAGCGAAAATACGCATCCCGCTCCGGATAAGGCGCAGCCCCCTCCGTGATTTCCTCCAGTATAGCACGAAAGCCCTCAAAATCCGTATGGTTTTCCCGGGCATAGTCCCGCAGCCAATCCTCATAGCCCACCTTTTTTCTGAGATAAATGACGGCGGCCTGGGTGGGCAGGTGCCGCAGAACATTCAAGTCGCGCTTCAGCTCCCGGAGGCGATACAGCATATCTCCCCGGCTTCTGTAATACCGCTCCAGATCCTGAAAGCGAATCAGGGTTCCTTGCACTGCATTCCGGGAAAGGTAGCGGAGGGGACGATTCATGATGCGCAGCAGATCTCCCCGGCTGCCGCTCCCCTCGGCAAGCCGCAGGTAGGCCAGAATATCCTCCGCAATGAAATGATCATAAAGGTTCGGCACCTTTTCCTTCAGCACAAAGGGAATATCCCGTTTCATAAGCTCCGGCAGCAGGGGACGCACCATGGAATTCGTGCGGTACAGCACCGCAAGCTCTGAGGGATCCGCTCCCTTTCGAATCGCGAGGCGCAGACCTTCCGCCAGCAGAAGATATTCCTCATGGGTGTCCTTGACACGGTACTGCCGGCAGCAGCCGCCCTTCCCCTTCGGGGCAGTGATTTTCTTCGGAAAACGTGCTTTATTATGATTGATGATGCGTGAAGCAATTTCCACCACCTCACTGTTCGAGCGAAAATTGTCCGAAAGCAGGATTCGCCTGGCACCGGGATAGTCCTTTTCAAAATGCAGCATCAGCTCCGGGCGGGCGCCGCGGAAGCCGTAGATGGACTGATCATCATCTCCCACAATAAAGAGATTTCGCCGCGGCTCCGCCAGGAGGCGCACGATCTCATACTGAATGGGGGAGGCGTCTTGGAACTCATCGACCAGAATATATTTGAACCTTTCCTGCCAGGCCTGCAGCTCCCGGGGCCGGGTACGAAAAAGCTGCAGCGTTTCAAAGAGCATGTCATCAAAGTCAATGAGCCGCCGCTCCCGAAGCGAGCTCCGGTAGCCCTGAAAGAGCTGCTGAAACACTGTCGGATCCAGCAGCTCCGACTGAAAGCTCTCCTTATTTCCGGCAGCCTCGCGGGCCTTGCACTCTGCAATTTCACCGAGGAGCTGTCGAAAGAAATCCGCATCATATTCCATATCCACCTTAAGCGCCTCTGCATAGCCCCGCAGGGTCAGCATCTGCTCCCGCTCGGAGATGATGTTTTTGCTGGTGTATTTATAGTTCAGCCTGAGGATCTGAAAGAAGATGGAATGGAAAGTGCCGAAATTCACTGGCTGCGGAGAGGCACAAAGCTTCTGGAAACGCCCCTCCATTTCCCGGGCTGCCGCCCTGGTAAAGGTAATGACCAGAATGTTCTGCGGATCGACATGACAGTTCTCGATCAGATACTTGATGCGCCGGGTGATTACCGTGGTTTTGCCGGAGCCCGGCCCCGCCAGCACCATGGCCGGCCCCCTGTCATGCATGATGGCCTGCTGCTGATTTTCAGAAAAGCCCATAGACGGCCTCCTGCTGTATGAAAAAAGAATGCGTGGGAAACGGATAGCTCAGATCGGAATATCCCTGGATACATGAAAAAAGATTTTGATGAAGCTTTCAGAACATTAAATTGCCGCCTTTGTTTTGAGCGGCTATATCTTGTATTAAGAATAGCAGAACTGATGAGCGTTGGCAAGCGGATTTTGTATCAAAAAAGCGTACTGTCATCACGACAGCACGCTTTTGGCACCGGGTACCCGGCGTTATTTTTGATGTTTGAGCCAGGGAAACGCTTTCATCAGCCTTTCTCCAAGACCGGCCTTCAGCCCTCCAGCTTATGGATGCCGGCCTCCAGACGCTTCAGGGATTCCTCCTTGCCCAGTACCTCCATGATCTCGGTGGCACCGGCCGGTGTCATCTGCTTGCCGGAAAGAGCGATGCGGATCGGCCACATGATGAAGCCGGTCTTGTAGCCCTTCTCCTTGCCGAAGGCAGACAGAAGTGCAAACAAGGCGTCATTGGAGTAGTCCTCCTGTGCGGAAAGCAGCGGATATACCTCCTGCAGCAGCGCCAGGGAATTCTCCAGTGTGGTCTTCGACTTCTTGTTCACATAAAGCTCTGTGCTGTAGTCCGGCACGGCCTCAAAGAAATCGATGTGGCTCGGAATATCCGGGAAGATCTCGATACGGCTCTTTACCATAGCTGCCAGATGCCTGTCATCCAGCGGCTTCTTCACGGCAGCCTGAATATAGGGCAGCGCTCTCTCATAGAAGGCATCAAAATCCATGGCCTTGATGTATTCCGAATTCATCCAGCGCAGCTTCTCCATATCAAAGACCGCCGGAGACTTGGAAATACGCCGGTAATCGAACTTCTCCACCAGCTCCTTGAGACTCATGATCTCCTGATTGTCCTCGGGGCTCCAGCCCAGCAGCGCCACGAAGTTCACCACAGCCTCGGACACAAAGCCCTGCTCAATGAGGTCCTCAAAGGAGGCATGACCGGAGCGCTTACTGAGCTTCTTGTGGTTCTCATCGGTGATCAGCGGGCAATGCACGTACTTGGGAATCTCCCAGCCGAAGGCCTCATAGAGACGGTTGTACTTGGGGCTGGAGGACAGATACTCGTTGCCGCGCACCACATGGGTAATGCCCATCAGGTGGTCATCGACAACATTAGCAAAGTTGTACGTCGGATAGCCGTCTGACTTGATCAGCACCATGTCATCCAGCTCGGAATTGTCTACCGTCACATCACCGTAGAGCTCGTCATGGAAGGTGGTGGTTCCCTCTGTCGGGTTATTCTGACGGATCACATAGGGCATGCCGCTGTTCAGCTTCTCCTGCACCTCCTCCGGTGACAGGCCGAGACAATGCTTGTCATAGTGCATGATCTCCTCGCCGTTCACAGAGGTCTTCAGGCTCTCCAGCCGCTCCTTGGTGCAGAAGCAGTAATATGCCTTTCCGCTCTCCACCAGCTCCTGGGCATACTGCCGGTAAATGTCTGCGGCAACACGCTCAGACTGCACATAGGGGCCGCAGTCGCCGGGCTTATCCGGGCTCTCATCCGGAATCAGTCCTGTATCGGCCAGTGTACGGTTGATCAGCTCAACCGCGCCCTCCACCAGTCTTCCCTGGTCGGTATCCTCGATCCTCAGCAGGAAATCGCCGCCCTCGTGCTTGGCAATAAGGTAAGCATAGAGCGCTGTCCGCAGATTTCCCACATGCATTCTTCCCGTCGGTGACGGGGCATATCTGGTTCTGATTTTCATAGAATTCTCCTTCAGCCAAATCAAACGGGCACCCCGCAGTTGAACTGCGTACTGCGCCCGTTTGAAAATATTTTATGCCAGGTCAGAGGGCTTCATGGTCAGATTGATTCTGCCCATCTTGTCGATCTCCTTCACCTTTACGGTAACCTCGTCACCGATCTTTACCACATCCTCAACCTTCTCAACTCTTCTGTCGGCCAGCTTGGAAATGTGGATCATGCCGTCCTTGCTCGGGGTCAGCTTTACGAAGGCGCCGATGTCGATGATGCGGACAACCTTTCCCTTCAGGATCATGCCCGGCTCCAGCTCCAGAACGATGGACTCAATGATCTCCTTCGCCTTCTGCAGTGCGCTCATGTCCGTGCCGGAGATGGAAACCATACCGTTGTCATCGATGTCGATCTTCGCACCGGTCTCATCGATGATGCCGTTGATGGTCTTACCCTGCTTGCCGATCACATCGCCGATCTTCTCCGGGTTGATCTGGAGTGTGATGATCTTCGGTGCATACGGAGACAGCTCCTTGCGCGGCTCTGCGATGGCAGAGGTCATAACGCCGTCCATGATGAAATTTCTCGCCTCATGCGCGCGGCGGATCGCCTCCTCCACGATAGGACGTGTCAGACCGTGGATCTTGATATCCATCTGGATGGCTGTGATGCCGGTATGGGTTCCGGTCACCTTGAAGTCCATATCGCCGAAGAAATCCTCGAGACCCTGAATGTCTGTCAGGACAATGTAGTCGTCATCGGTTTCACCGGTTACAAGGCCGCAGGAGATGCCTGCCACCATTTCCTTAATCGGAACGCCCGCTGCCATCAGGGACATGCAGGAAGCACAGGTGGATGCCATGGATGTGGAGCCGTTGGACTCCATGGTCTCGGATACGGAACGGATGGCGTACGGGAACTCCTCCACGGAAGGCAGCACTGGAAGCAGCGCTCTCTCTGCCAGCGCACCGTGACCGATCTCACGTCTTCCCGGACCTCTGGAGGCCTTTGCCTCACCTACGGAATAGCCGGGGAAGTTGTACTGATGCAGGTAACGCTTCTCGGTCTCAAACTCGTTGAGGCCCTCCACCTTCTGAACCTCGGAAAGAGGCGCCAGAGTGGTGATGTTCATGATCTGGGTTTGTCCTCGCTTAAACATGGAGGAGCCGTGTACTCTCGGCAGCAGATCCACCTCTGCCTCCAGCGGACGGATCTGATCGATGGCACGGCCGTCCGGACGCTTGTGGTCCTTCAGGATCATCTTGCGGACGGTCTTCTTCTCGTACTGATAGATCGCATCCGGGAGCTGTGCCAGTGCTTCCTCATCCTCGGCAAAGGCAGCCTCCAGCTTCTCGGTCACAGCAGCCACATTGGCATCTCTCTGCTGCTTGTCATCTGTGAAGACAGCAGCCTCCATCTCCTCCGGGCTCACCACGGCCTTGATCTTCTCGAAGAGGGTCTCGGGAACTGCATAGGACTGGTAGCTGTGCTTCGGCTTGCCGCACTCTGCGATGATGGAATCGAAGAAGCCGATGATCTGCTTGTTCACGGCATCTGCACGATAGATGGCCTCGATCATCTGCTCATCGGAAATCTCGTTGGCACCGGCCTCGATCATGATGACCTTGTCACGGGTAGAAGCAACAGTCAGCTTCAGATCGGAAACGGCCTTCTCGGCATTGCCCGGGTTGATGATGAACTCACCGTTGATGAGACCCACCTGGGTTGCAGCGCAGGGGCCGTCGAAGGGAACATCGGACAGGCTGGCTGCCAGGGAAGAGCCCAGCATAGCCAGCAGCTCCGGTGCACAATCCTGATCCACGGACAGGACAACATTATCCAACAGAACATCGTTGCGGTAATCCTTCGGGAAGAGGGGACGCATGGGACGATCGATCACACGCGCTGTCAGAATGGCATTGTCGCCGGCTCTGCCCTCTCTCTTCTTGAAGCCGCCCGGGAACTTGCCGACAGAATACATCTTCTCCTCATACTCCACTGAGAGCGGGAAGAAATCGATGCCGTCCTTCGGCTTCTGGGATGCGGTACAGGTAGAAAGAACGGTGGTGTCACCGTAGTGCATCAGTGCGGCGCCATTGGCCTGGGCGCATACCCGGTCAATGTCAATGGTCAGGGTTCTCCCGGCCAGCTCCATAGAATAGCTTTTATACATCTTTTAACCTCCAAAACGTCACCGGGTACCCGCAAGCCAAGCTTGCGCGAGACCCAGTGACTGATCAAACGGGCGCCCCGCAAGCCAAGCTTGCGCTGAGCCCATTCGATAAACAAAAGAGGGCAGAGAAAAGCTTCTCCACCCTCGCAAAAACATAATTACTTTCTGATTCCGAGCTTCTCGATCAGCGCTCTGTAACCATCCAGATCTGTCTTCTTGAGATAATCAAGAAGGCCTCTTCTGTGACCAACCATCATCAGAAGTCCACGTCTTGAGTGGTGGTCCTTCGGATTCTGCTTCAGGTGCTCAGTGAGCTCTGCAATTCTGTTGGTCAGGATAGCTACCTGAACCTCCGGTGAACCGGTATCGCCGGGCTTACGGCCATACTCTGCGATCAGTGCTGCCTTCTTCTCTTTTGTAATCATTTGAATTTCCTCCTTAAATTTTATTCATACGTCCGACAGAACCACCGGAAGGAGTCCGTATGATCATGCCGACGCGAAAACCTTGCTTATGATAGCAAATCAGGAACCCAAAGTCAATGGATTCTTTTCAAAATACGCCGCCGTAAAGGCCACATCCTTTTCGAGCTGCGTCTTCAGCGCCTCCAGGGAAGGAAAACGCTGCTGGTCCCGGATCCGGTCGACAAAGTCCACCCGGATCTTCTTTCCGTAGAGATCCCCGCTGTAGTCGAGCACGTGCGTCTCGATGTCCACCGGATTGTCATCCGAAACCGTCGGGTTGTTCCCCACATTGGTCATCCCGGCATAGAGCTTCTGATCGATCAGCACGCGGCTCACATAGAC
>CAVELT010000039.1:0-4767 GCA_963616545.1 Dysosmobacter segnis
TATCCTCACCAGCTCGCCTTCCATGGACATTCTGGTGTCCTCCAACCTGGAGCGCCTGCTGTACCTTTCTGCAGGAAGAGATGCGGAGAAGACCGCGGAGCTGATGCAGTCTCTGTCCGAGAAGGGCAGCTATGCCGTGACGGAGGAAATGCGGGCCTTCACCGCTGACTTTGCCGGCGGCAGCGCAGCAGAGGCAGAGGTCTTCGAGACCATTCGGAAAATGCAGGCGGAGACCGGCTATGTCATCGATCCCCATACCGCTGTGGCCAAGGCGGTTTACGATCAGTACAGAGAGAAGAGCGGCGACAGCACAAAGACGGTGATCGCGTCCACGGCAAGCCCCTTCAAGTTTGCGCCGGCAGTCATGAAGGCGCTCGGCAGAGATGCGGAGAAGGATGTTTTCGTGCTGATCGACGAGCTGTCCGAGATCGCGGGTGTACCGGAGCCGAAGGCGGTTTCCGAGGTGCGCAGCGCCGAGATCCGTCACAATACCGTCTGTGCGGTCTCTGATCTGGAAAAAACAGTGATGGCTTTTTTGGCCTGAGCTATAGCCAATCTCTTTATGATATGTTAATATATTAACAAGCGCGTGAGCGCATATCAAACATCATTTACCTGGGAGGTATACAAATGTTAGTTAATGCAAAGGAAATGCTCGACAAGGCTCTTGCCGGACATTACGCAGTTCCCCAGTTCAACATCAACGATCTGGAGTGGACCAAGTCAATTCTCACTGCCTGTGAGGAGCTGAAGTCCCCGGTTATCCTCGGCGTATCTGAGGGTGCTGGCAAGTACATGACCGGCTTCAAGACTGTTGCCGCTATGGTGAAGGCAATGGACGAGTCTCTGGGCATTACGGTTCCGGTAGCGCTGCACCTGGATCACGGCACCTATGACGGCTGCTACAAGTGCATCGAGGCCGGCTTTACCTCCATCATGTTTGACGGCTCACATTATCCCATCGATGAAAATGTAGAGAAGACCACTGAGCTGGTAGAGGCAGCACATAAGGCCGGCCTGTCCATCGAGGCAGAGGTCGGCGCCATCGGCGGTGAAGAGGACGGCGTTGTCGGCATGGGCGAGTGTGCAGATCCGGCAGAGTGCAAGAGAATTGCAGATCTGGGCGTAGACTTCCTGGCAGCCGGCATCGGCAACATCCACGGCATCTATCCGGAGAACTGGCAGGGACTTTCCTTCGATACCCTGGCAGCCATCAAGGAGACCATCGGCGAGAGCATGCCGCTGGTACTGCACGGCGGCTCCGGCATTCCGGAGGACCAGATCAAGAAGGCCATTTCTCTGGGCGTTTCCAAGATCAACGTAAACACCGAGCTGCAGCTGGTATTCGCAGCAGCCACCAGAAAGTACATTGAGGCCGGCTCCGATCAGAAGGGCAAGGGCTACGATCCCCGTAAGCTCCTGAAGCCGGGTGCAGATGCCATCGTAGAAGAGTGCAAGAACAAGATCAAGCTCTTCGGCTCTGACGGCAAGGCTTAAAAAGCAAAACAGATTTCAGACCTCCGACGGAATTTCCGCCGGGGGTTTTCTCTTGTCACGGAGAAGCTGCATGCAGCCGTGTATGCACTAAAGGGCTTGCGGGAAGCTTTTGTCTTTGTTAAAGTGCATAGGAAGCCATGTCGAGCACGTTTACATTAAGGGAGTATGTAAAATGAACGAGAACATCACCGAGATCTTCGGACAGAACGTCTTCAATGACTGTGTCATGCGGGAGCGTCTGCCGAAAAGCGTCTACCGGAAGCTGAAGAAGACCATCACCGAGGGCTATGAGCTGGATCCCACCATCGCGGATTCCGTGGCGCATGCCATGAAGGAATGGGCCATCGAGAACGGGGCCACGCACTACACCCACTGGTTCCAGCCCCTCACCGGCATCACCGCAGAAAAGCACGATTCCTTCATCTCCGCTGCAGATGCAGAGGGCAAGGTTATGATGGAATTTTCCGGCAAGGAGCTGGTACGGAGTGAAGCCGATGCTTCATCCTTCCCCTCCGGCGGCCTGCGGGCAACCTTTGAGGCCCGGGGCTATACCGTCTGGGACTGCACCAGTCCGGCCTTCCTTCGTCATGAGGGAGATGCGGTGACCCTGTGCATCCCCACGGCCTTCTGCTCCTTTACCGGCGAGGCGCTGGACACCAAGACGCCGCTGCTGCGCTCCATGCAGGCCCTCAATACCCAGGCCCTGCGCATCCTGCGGCTCTTCGGCAACACGAGCTCGAAATCGGTGAAGCCCTCGGTGGGTGCGGAGCAGGAGTATTTCCTCATTGACCGGGAGAAATACCTGAAGCGGAAGGACCTGGTCTATACCGGCAGAACCCTTTTCGGCGTCATGCCGGCCAAGGGACAGGAGCTGGATGATCACTACTTCGGCGCTATCCGGCACCGGATCTCCGACTTCATGCGGGATGTGGACATTGAGCTCTGGAAGCTGGGCGTTACAGCGAAGACCGAGCACAACGAGGTGGCACCGGCGCAGCATGAGCTGGCACCGGTATACGATGAGGCCAACCTCGCAGCGGACCACAATCAGCTGGTGATGGAGGTGCTGAAGAAGGCGGCCAGCCGGCACGGACTGGTCTGTCTCCTGCATGAGAAGCCCTTCGAGGGCATCAACGGCTCCGGCAAGCACAACAACTGGTCTCTCACCACAGATGACGGCATCAACCTCCTGAATCCGGGTGACACGCCCCATGAGAACATCCAGTTCCTGCTGGTGCTGGCCTGTGTGCTGGCGGCAGTGGACCGGCATGCGGATCTGCTGCGGCTTTCGGCAGCGGATGTGGGCAATGACCACCGCCTCGGCGCGGATGAGGCACCGCCCGCCATCATTTCCTGCTTCATCGGTACCCAGCTGGAGGATGTGGTGGAGCAGCTCATCGGCACCGGCTATGCCGTGAACTCCAAGCAGGGCAAGAACCTGAAGACCGGCGTGAATACCCTGCCGGATCTCTACGCGGATGTAACTGACCGGAACCGTACCTCTCCCTTTGCCTTCACCGGCAACAAGTTCGAGTTCCGTATGGTGGGCTCCTCCGATTCCATCGCGGGTGCCAACATTACCCTCAATGCCATCGTGGCGGAGCAGTTCAAGGAGGCCGCAGACCGTCTGGAAAAGGCGGAGAACTTCAGCCTCGCCGTGCATGATCTCATCAAGGAGCTGCTGACAGCGCACCAGCGCATCATCTTCAACGGCAACGGCTACTCCGAGGAATGGGTGCAGGAGGCGGCCAGAAGGGGACTGCCGAATCTGCCCTCCATGGTGGATGCCATTCCGGCCATCACCACAGAGAAGGCGGTGAAGCTTTTCGGTGAGTTCGGCATCTATACGAAGACAGAGCTGGAGAGCCGCCGCGAGGTGGAGTATGAGCAGTACGCCAAGGTGGTGAACATCGAGGCCAGAGCCATGCTGAACATTGCCGGAAAGCAGATCATCCCGGCGGTGATCCGCTACAATACCCGGCTGGCTGACTCCGTCAACAAGGTGCGTGCGGCCTGTGACGAAGCGGATGTTTCCGTGCAGACCGGTCTTCTGAAGAAGGCCTCCCATCTGCTGGCGGAGCTGCAGGAGTCCCGCACCCGGCTTCTGGCCCTGGTGGAGACGTCCCTGAAGATTCGCGACGCGGAGCAGCGGGCCCATGCCTACCATGATCAGGTGATGCAGGAAATGCGAACCCTCCGGAATGCGGCGGATTCCCTGGAGACCATTATGGATAAGGATCTCTGGCCCTTCCCGTCCTACGGCGATCTGATCTTCGAGGTATCGGAGCCGTAAGCCGAAGCCTTGTCAGAATGAAAAGCCTGTGCTATCATGTTCAGAAAAGTGCGAGAATGCGACGAAATGAACATGAAGGCACGGGCTTTTTTATTACGTTGTCGGAGGGCTGCCGTCAGGGGCGCCCGGGAGGTCATCCATGGAAAATCACTATGTTGTACTGCTGCGGACGCTGCTGGAGAAGCCGGAGAGCACTCAGCGGGAGCTGGCAAAGCAGGCAGATGTCTCGCTGGGAAAGCTGCATCAGGAGATCACGGACTGCTGCGAACAGGGCTATCTTTCCCGCAGCAGTGAAACCGAGGGCGGACGGGGCAGAAACGTGGCCTTTTCCGTCACGGAGAAGGGCAGAAAAATGCTGGCGGACTACCGGGTGGACAGCGCCCTGATCCTGGCCTCCGGCTTCGGCTCCCGCTTTGTGCCGCTGACCTATGAGACCCCCAAGGGGCTGCTGCCGGTCTTCGGTGAGCGGATGATCGAGCGGCAGATCCGGCAGCTTCATGAGGTCGGCATCACCGACATTACCCTGATGGTGGGCTACCTCAAGGAGAAATTCGACTATCTCATTGACAAATTCGGGGTGAAGCTCATCTACAATCCGGAGTTCTCCTGCAAGAATACTCTGGCTACACTGTATCACGCCCGGGAGGTGCTGCAGGGGAAGAACTGCTACATTCTCTCGTCCGACAACTGGCTGCGGGAGAATATGTACCATCGCTATGAGCCCTATGCCTGGTATGCGGCGAGCTTCATGCCGGGACCGACCCGGGAGTGGGCCATGACATTCGGGAAAAACGGCATCCTGAAGTCCGTCCAGGTGGGCGGCGAGGACAGCTGGTGCATGTACGGGCCCGTCTACTTCACCCGGGAATTTTCGGAGAAGCTGCTGCCCCTCATCGAGGCCTATTACCGCATGCCCGGGACGGAGCAGTTCTACTGGGAGGATGTGCTGATCCGGAACCTCCGGACACTGCCGCCCA
>CAVELT010000040.1:0-12093 GCA_963616545.1 Dysosmobacter segnis
CGATCTGCATCACCTGCTCCTGGTAGACGATACAGCCGTAGGTCTTGTTGAGGATCGGCTCCATCTCCTGGCAATCGAAGCTTACCGCCTCCGGATGCTTCTTGCCCTCAATGTACTTCGGAATGAAATCCATGGGGCCCGGACGATACAGGGCTACGCCGGCAATGACATCCTCCAGATTTCCCGGCTTCAGCCGCTTCATAAAGCTGCTCATGCCCGCCGACTCCAGCTGGAACACACCGGCGCAGTCTCCTGATGAAATCATCTCATAGACACGACTGTCATCCAGCGGCATGCGGTTGAAATCGATGGTGACGCCGTAATTCTTTTCGGCATCCCGAATGGCATCCTTGATCACCGTCAGGGTCCGGAGCCCCAGAAAGTCCATTTTCAGAAGTCCGAGCTCCTCTATAGTGGTCATGGTGAACTGGGTGGTGACGGCACCGTCGGAGCCCCGGGAAAGGGGCACATAGTCCACCACCGGTGCACCGGAGATCACCACACCGGCGGCATGCATGGAGGTATGCCGCGGCAGTCCCTCCAGACGCTTCGCCATGGCAAGGATCTTTCCGGTTTCCTCATCCTCCTCCGACAGCTTGCGAAGCTCGGCGCTCACCTCCAGCGCCTTGTCCAATGTCATGCCTAGGTCATTGGGAATCAGCTTGGCGATCATGTCGCACTTGGCATAGGGCACATCCAGCACACGGCCCACATCCCGCACCACGCCCTTTGCTGCCAGAGTACCGAAGGTGATGATCTGTGTCACCTGATCCTTTCCGTACTTCTCCGTCACATAGTCAATGACCTCCTGGCGCCGCTCATACTCGAAGTCCACGTCAATATCCGGCATGGTGACACGCTCCGGATTCAGGAAACGCTCAAAGATCAGATCATAGCGGATGGGGTCAATGTCGGTGATGCCGATGGCATAGGCCACGATGGAGCCGGCTGCAGAGCCTCGACCGGGTCCCACCGAGATATCATGGGTCTTCGCAAAATGGATGTAATCCCATACGATCAGGAAATAGTCGATGAAGCCCATGGAGCTGATGACGGACAGCTCATATTCCAGACGTTCCCGGTGCTGCTCTGCCGCGTCGCCGTAGCGCTCCCGCAACCCGTCCTCGCAGAGCTTCCGAAGATAGCTTTCCGAGTCAAAGCCCTCCGGCACCGCATAGTGCGGCAGATGATAGTGTCCGAATTCGATCTCCACCCGGCAGCGCTCTGCAATACGCTGTGTATTCTCTATGGCCTCCTCGGCAAAGGGGAAAAGGGCACGCATTTCCGCCTCGGACTTAATGTAGAACTGCCCGCCGGGGTAGCGCATTCTGTCCTCATCCATGACCTTTTTTCCGGTCTGAAGACAGAGCAGAATGTCGTGGGCCTCCGCGTCTTCCTGATAGGTGTAGTGAATATCGTTGGTGGCCACCAGGGGAATGCCGGTTTCCTCATGCAGGCGCAGAACGCCGTTGATGACGGTCTTCTGCTCCGGATAGCCGTGATCCTGCATTTCCAAAAAGAAGTTTCCCTCTCCGAAAATCTCCTGATAATGCAGCGCCGCTTTTTTGGCCTCCTCATAGAAGCCCCGGGTCAGATCCTTGGCCACCTCTCCCGCAAGACAGGCGGACAGACAGATCAGCCCCTCATGGTAGCGCTCCAGCGTTTCAAAGTCCACCCGCGGCTTATAATAGAAGCCATCCGTAAAGCCGGCCGAAACAATGCGGATCAGGTTCTGATATCCCACATTGTTCTCACAGAGCAGCACCAAATGATAGTAGCGATCCTCTCCCTTCGACAGCTCCCGATCAAAGCGGGAGCCCGGCGTCAGATAGATTTCGCAGCCCAGAATCGGATGAATGCCCTGCTTCCGTGCTTCCTTATAGAAGTCAATGACGCCGTACATCACGCCGTGATCCGTAATGGCGAGGGAATCCATGCCGAGCTCCTTCACCCGCTGCAGCATCTCCGGAATCTTGCCGGAGCCGTCCAGAAGGCTGTAGCTGGTATGGGTATGGAGATGTGTAAAGCTCATGTGCCGTTCCTTTCCTTCACGCTATCCATGATGTGTACGTCACTTCCTATCCAATGGAGGCCCCCATTGGATAAAAGGCACCGGGTACCCGCAAGCCAAGCTTACGCGAAACCCGGTGCCAACAAATAGGCGCCTGATTTCTCAGGCGCCCCGTAAAATCCTGTATGACTCAGTTTGCACTTGCCTCACCGCGAAGATAAGCGCCAAGCTCTGTCAGTGCAGCTTCTTCATCATCTCCGTCGGCAGAAAGCTGCAGCTCCGTTCCGTTGCTGATGCCCAGCGCCATCATTCCCATAATGGACTTGGCATTCACCCTTCTGCTGCCCTCCGCCATATAAATTCTTGAGTTGTATCTGCTGGCAATCTGTACCAGCATGGCCACCGGATGATCATCCGATTTTTTCGGCAGATTCACAACAACACTTGCATCTTTCATAATTGCTCCTCCTTTTGTTGCCGCGCATTACCTGCTTCCTCCCGCAGTGTGTCCGCGATGCGGGACAGCTTCCTCATTCTGTGGTTGGCTCCGCTCTTACCGATCGGCGGATGCAGACCAGCCGCTAGCTCCTCCAATGAGGCATCCTGATTCTTCATACGCGCCTCTGCAATCTCCCGCAGACCCTCATCCAAGCTGTCCAGTCCCAGGCGTTCAGAAATCAGCAGAATATCCTCCATCTGACGCAGGCTGGCATGTACAGTTCGGTTAATGTTGGCGGTTTCGAAATTGACGCGTCGGTTCACATTTTCACTGACCTCCTTCAGAATGCGTACATTCTCGAAGTCCATCAATGCATTATGGGCGCCGATAATATTCAGAACATCTGCGATCTCCGAGGCATCCTTCAGATAGACGAGCTGGTGCTTGCCCCGCTCCGTCAGCTTCGGGTGCAGAGAAAAGGCCTCTAGCTTTTCCGCTGTCTCTAGCGCTTCCTCCCGGCTTCTGCAGATGAATTCCAGATGGTAATCCTTATTCGGATCCGTGACAGATCCGTTTTCCAAAAACTTACATTGAAGCGCATATCTGTACATTTCCAGACGCGCCTCATCAGCGCTTATGTTAATCGGTTTTTCAGGGCTTGTAAAGTCCTTTTTTAAAAGTTCGTTTTTTACCTCTCTCGAAAATGACATGGCACCTCATCTTTCGATATCCCTGTGATCGATCCGCAGTCCGTAATCGGCATTCTCCCGCAGACGGCTGTAGAGAAGCTCCGCCACCGTGACAGAGCGATGTTTTCCTCCGGTACAGCCTATGCCGATGACCAGCTGATTTTTTCCTTCCTCAATATAATGGGGAATCAGAAACGTCAGCATATCATAGAGCTTGGTCAGGAAAATCTCCGCAACCCCGTCCTGCCGCACATAGGACTGCACAGATTCCTCCAGCCCCGTATGACTCCGCAGCTCCTGCACATAGTAGGGATTCGGCAGAAAACGGACATCAAAGAGAAGATCAGCATCCTCGGGAATGCCGTACTTAAAGCCAAAGGAAAGGATCGTCACCTGTAAATTCTCATACTCCCGGTTTTTCAGGAAAATGTCGGCGAGCTGCCGGCGGAGCTCCTTCGTGAGAAGCCGGGAGGTATCAATGATCACATCGGCCCGCTCCTTCAGCCAGAGCAGCTCCTGGCGCTCCGCCTGGATGCCGGTTTCCACGCGGCCGTCCTTGGACAGCGGATGTGCCCGCCGGGTTTCCTTGAAGCGCTTGATCAGTACCTCATCCGAGGCATCCAGAAAAAGCAGCTCATAGTCCACTCTGCCCCGGACGTCCCAGTCGTCAAATACCTCCCGCAGCCGGGGAAGGTCGCTGCCGGAACGAATGTCAATGCCCAATGCCGCATTTCTGCTGCTCTTTCCCTCTAGAAAAAGCTCCGCAAATTTCTCAACCAGCGGAATCGGCAGATTGTCCGCGCAATAGTATCCCATATCCTCCAGCGCCTTCAGTGCTATGGTCTTTCCCGCACCGCTCATGCCGGTTACAATCAGAAGCTTCCCCAAAATTTCACCTCCGGTTCCAGGCGAACGCCGCTGTGTATATACACCCGGTCAGAAACCTGCCGGATCAGCTGATAGATCTCCGCTGCCGTCGCCTGATCCTCATTCACCACAAAGCCGCAGTGCTTTTCGGAAACCGCCGCACCGCCCAGACGATATCCCCGCAGACCGGCATCCTCGATCAGTTTTCCGGCAAAATGCCCCTCCGGCCGCTTGAAGGTGGACCCTGCAGAGGGCTTGTTCAGAGGCTGCTTTTCTGCCCGCCGCTTCTGGTAATCCTGCATCGCCCGCAGAATCTCCGCCGGATCTCCCGGCTGCAGCCGGAAATCAGCAGACAGCACCACATATCCCTTCTCCGGAATGCAGGAATGCCGGTAGGACAGGTCCAGTGCCGCCGCCGGCAGCACGATCCGCTCGCCCCCCTTCGTCAGCACCTCGCAGCGGAGAAGCACATCCCGGATCTCCGTACCGTAGGCGCCGGCATTCATCACCAGCGCCCCGCCCACGGTTCCCGGGATGCCGTGCAGGGCTTCCATGCCGCTGAGCCCCTGCTTCTGGGCAAAGGCAGCCGCCTGAGACAACAGCGTACCGGAAAACACATGCAGCACACGGCTGCCGTCCTCTGCCGCCTCTTCAGAAAGAGAAATGCCGCTGAGACTGTCTCGGATCTCAATCACCGTCTCCGAAACCCCGGCATCCGATACCAGGAGATCCGAACCGTTGCCGAGAACCCGATAGGGTCTGCCTTCCCGATGCAGCTCCGTCAGGAGGGTCTGCAGCTCCGCCGGACTCTCAGGAATCCGGTACGCGGCTGCCGGACCGCCCACCCGGAAGGTCGTGTGCCGGCTCATCGGCTCATTTTTCAGCATTTTCATGACAGACTCAGTCCTCCCGGTTCATATTTGCCGTCACCCGGTCATACAGCACCTGGGCGGCATTGTAGCCCATCTTCTTCGCACGGTTGTTGACGGCAGCGCACTCCACAATGATCGCCACATTGCGGCCCGGACGAATGGGGATATCGTAGCTGATGACCTTGTTCCCCAGGAACTCCGTATAATTGTCCTTCAGGCCCAGACGGTCGTATTCCTTGTCCTTGGACCACTCTGCCAGCTTGATCACCATATGTATGGTCTGGCTGTCCTTCACGCATTCTACGCCGAACATCTGCTTCACATCAATGATGCCGATGCCCCGCAGCTCAATAAAATGCCGGGTGATATCGGGAGCGGTGCCCACCAGACGGTCTGCGGAAACCTTGCGGATTTCCACCACATCATCAGAAACCAGGCGGTGACCCCGCTTAATGAGCTCCAGTGCCGCCTCGGACTTTCCGATGCCGCTGTCTCCCATGATCAGCACGCCCTCGCCGTAAACATCCACCAGCACGCCATGTACAGAAATCATAGGGGCCATCCTCTCCTTCAGCCAGCTGATAATTTCTCCCTCCAGCTCTGTGGTGGGGCGGCTGCTGGAAAGCAGAGGAATCCCCGCCTCCTTGCAGGCGCTGACCATACAGGAGTCCGGCTCGATGTCCCGGGCATAGATGATGCAGGGAATGGGATACTTGGCAATCTCCGCGTAGCGTGCCCGGCGCTGAGGCCGATCCAAGGTCATGAGATATGCGGTTTCCACATTTCCGATGATCTGCACCCGCTCTGAATCAAACTGATTGAAAAAGCCGGCCAGCTGCAATGCCGGACGGTTCACGTCCGGAATGGTCATGTAGATATGATCCGTGTCGATCTCCGGTGTCAGATTGCGAAGGTTCTCCTTCTTGATAAGCTCGGTCACACTGACCTTTTCCACACTTTTCATGGCTGTTTCCTTTCTCGTATTTAAATCTGTATTGATTTCAGAGCGGCAATTGATACAGGCGCCGCAGCAGCTCCGCGGTCCCCGGCCGGGGATCACTGCTGAAGAGCCGCACCCGGCCTGCCGAAGCGCCGACATTATCCTCTGCATGCAGAAAGCCTGCCCGTTCCAGCCGCCGCCGGGTCTCCCGGGCCGTTCCCTCCGCGCCGTCATAAAAATGAACGGGATAGCCCAGAACCGCTGCGATCTGCTGCTTCACAAAGGGAAAATGGGTGCAGCCCAGCACCAGACTGTCGATGTGCATATCCTCTTTTCTGTTTTCCTGCCGACGATAGGGCGCCAGGATTTCCCGGAGATAAGCGGTCATCGCTTCTCCCCTTTCCTGACCGGACTCCACCAGCCGCACAATGCCGGGCGCCGCCAGCCGGTGGATCTCTCCGTGATCCCCATGGAGACGGATCAGATTCTTCAGCCGGTCTCCTGCCAGTGTGGATTCCGTTGCCATCACCAGTACCCGGGGGCAATCCAGCCCTGCCGCATCCACGGCCGGCTTCACTGCCGGCTCCATTCCCACGATGATGGTATGGGGATATTTCTCCCGAAGATACACGGCCGCTGCCGAGGTTGCTGTATTGCAGGCAATCACCACAGCCTTCACCTGCTGCTGAAAAAGAAAATGAAGGTCTGCCTCGCAGAGCCGCCGAATGCTCTCCTCGTCCCGTTCCCCGTAGGGAGCATGGAGGTTATCACCGTAATAGACGAAGTTTTCCGCCGGCAGCTCCCGCCGCAGGGCCCGCAGCACACTGATGCCGCCCGCACCGGAATCAAATACGCCGATGGGCGCATGCTGAATATACATAGCTCCTCCTCAATGACAGGTTTGGAGGTAAGTATAACACAGCACAGCAGAAATGTAAAAGGAGACCGTCCCGCCGCGCAGAATCCCCTTGCTTTTTGCGGTTTCTTATGCTAGGATTGACCAGTCTATCAATGAATATACGTGTGTAAGGTGGTGACTATATATGAAAATCGCACTTGTGATCATACTGCTGATTCTGGGCGTTGCGCTTTCCGCAATTGTCCTGATGCAGGAGGGCAAGAGTCAGGGACTCGGTGCCATCTCCGGTATGGCAGACACCTATTGGTCCAAGAACAGAGGCCGCTCCATGGAGGGCAACCTTGAGAAATTCACGAAGATCGGCGCTGTGCTCTTCTTCGTTGTGGTTCTGGTTCTGGATATCATCTGGTAATGTTTCATGCGTTACATAAAATCCTGCACACAATGTGTGCAGGATTTTTTTCGTAAGGAGGCTGCAAGGATGCAGGAGGAACAGAAGAAAAAGCTCGGGGAGCTCATCGTCGAGCTGGTCAACGACAAAATCTATACGCCCATGAAAGCAAAGGAAATGGCAAATCTCATGGGCATTCCCAAGGCAGAGCGGGCCTCCCTGCAGGAGGTACTGGATCAGCTTGTCAGTGAGGGCCGCATCGGCATTTCCGTTCACGGCCGCTACGGAAGGCGGGAAAGCTTCACCCACGTGGGGATTTTCCACGCGCATTCCCGCGGCTTCGGCTTTGTCACCATTGAAGGGCGGGAACGGGACGTGTTCATCCCCGCAGATGCGGTGAATATGGCTATGGACGGTGATAAGGTCCGCCTGCTCATCGTTCGTGAAAATAAAGGAGACAATGCCGCAGAGGGAAGCATCACGCAGGTGCTGGAGCATGCCAATACCGATGTGGTGGGCATCTATCACAAAACCAAGCAGGGCGGCTTCGTGATTCCTGACAATCCGAAGCTGCTCCGGGATGTCTTTATACCCCAGGGCCGGGATCTCCGGGCGGTAAACGGCCACAAGGTAGTCGCCCATATCCTGAACTATGGGGATCCGCACCATAAGCCGGAGGGTATCATCAAGGAAATCCTCGGTCACGTCAGTGATCCGGGTGTGGACATCCTGTCCGTTGTCCGGTCCTACGGCCTGCCGGAGACCTTCCCCAGGGATCTGATGCAGGCAACCGAAGCCATTCCGGAAACGGTTCCGGAGACAGCTGTGCACAGCCGGGCTGCGCATGACTTCCGAGGCCTCACCACCATTACCATAGACGGTGAGGACGCCAAGGATCTGGACGATGCCGTTTCCCTGGAATATAATGAAGAAAAGCAGCAATACCGGCTCTATGTCCACATTGCCGATGTATCCGAATACGTCAGCGAGCATTCTCTGTTGGATCAGGAGGCCCTGAACCGGGGCACCTCCGTGTACCTTACGGACCGGGTGATCCCTATGCTGCCCCGGGCACTTTCCAACGGCATCTGCTCCCTGAACGAGGGCGAGGACCGGCTGACGCTGAGCTGTATCATGGACTTTGACCATGCGGGACGGCTGCTCGGTCATGAGCTCTGCGAGAGCGTGATCCGCTCCGATAAGCGCATGAGCTATACCGGTGTCCATGCACTGCTGAACGGTCTCCCGTTGGAAAACGGAGAAAATCTCGAAAGCTATCGGCCCTATGAAGCATTGCTGCAGGGCATGCTTGCCCTGTCGAAGCTTCTTCGCGCCAGACGCCATGAGCGCGGCGGCATTGACTTCGACTTTCCGGAGTCCCGGATCCTTCTGGATGAAAAGGGCCGGGTAAAGGACATTCTTCCCTATATCCGGAACGAAGCCCATATGCTGATCGAGGATTTCATGCTGGCGGCCAATGAAACCGTTGCCGAGGACTTCTACTGGCAGCAGCTTCCCTTCCTCTACCGTGTACACGAGAAGCCGGATCCGGAGAAGTTCCGGCAGTTGGGACTGCTGGTCTCCAATTACGGGCATTTTCTCCGGATGCGGGACGAGGACAGCATCCGCCCGAAGGAAATCCAGAAGCTTCTGGACAGCATTGTCGGCTCACCGGAGGAGGCCGTCATCAAGGTTCTGACCCTCCGCTCCCTGAAGCAGGCAAGGTACAGCACAGAGTGCAGCGGTCATTTCGGCCTGGCGGCACGGTATTATACCCATTTCACCTCTCCCATCCGCCGTTACCCGGATCTCCAGATTCACCGCATCATCAAGGAGAATCTGCGGGGCGAGCTCCGGAAGAAGCGCATCGAGCATTATCGAGAGCTGCTGCCGGCGGTGGCGGACCGCAGCTCGACACTGGAGCGTCGGGCCGACGAGGCAGAGCGCGAAACGGAAAAGCTGAAAAAATGCGAGTATATCCGGCAGCATCTGGGCGAGAGCTTCGACGGCATCATTTCCGGCATCACAGGCTACGGAATCTATGTGGAGCTGCCCAATACGGTCGAGGGCATGGTTTCCGTCCGGGTCATGGACGGCGATTACTATGTGTTCCATGAGGATCGTTATGAGCTGGTGGGCGAGCATACCGGGAAAACCTATCGTCTGGGCGACAAGGTCCGCGTCAATGTCATGAATGTAGACAAGCTGACCAGAACCATCGATTTCACACTGGAAAATCCGCTGCTTTCCGATGATGGCGAAGCAGAAAACACAGACACTGTATGAGGAGGCAATTATGTCCGAGGGCATCAAGCTGATTGCAAACAACAAGAAAGCCTATCATGATTACTTTGTGGATCAGACCATCGAATGCGGCATTGCGCTGGTGGGCACAGAGGTGAAGTCTCTGCGCCTCGGACAGTGCTCCATCAAGGAATCCTTCTGTCAGATCAAAAACGGGCAGGTCATGATCTACGGCATGCATATCAATCCATACGAAAAGGGAAATATCTTCAACAAGGATCCTCTGCGGGACCGGAAGCTGCTTCTGCACAGGGCGGAAATCCAGAAGCTCTCCGGCAAGCTGCAGGAGCAGGGCTATGCTCTGGTACCGCTCCGTGTCTATCTGAAGCGGAGCCTCGTCAAGGTCGAGATCGGCCTCTGCCGCGGCAAGAAGCTCTATGATAAGCGGGACGATATGAAAAAACGCGCGCAGAAGCGTGAGCTGGAAAAGGAATTCAAGCGGGCAAATATTCGCGTATAAAAAACGGTGCAAAAAAGGAACCTCGTCAATGAGGTTCCTTTTTTAATGCATGCTTATGCCTGATACAAACCTGTTCTCAGCCGGCCTTTTCTACGGCTTCCTTCTGCTCCGCCTCACGCTCCGCTCTTGCATAGGCGCGAAGAGAATTGAGGATGATCGTTGCACCGAGAATGATCAGCAGCACCGCAAACAGAAGCTGCAGTCCCTCTACCATCACCGTTCCGGTACCGCCCTGGAAAGCCTTCACCAGCGCAATGGCTCTCTGCACCAACGCCGTTCCGGTCACGCAGACCATAACGATCATCGGCAGGAAAAGCATCTTGTTGCTCCGGCCGGTCACCTTCATGAAGACACAAAGCGTCACCAGAACCAGTGCGGACAGCAGCTGGTTTGCCGAACCGAAAAGCGGCCAGATATTGGAATAGCCCACTCTCGTCAGAAGGTAAGAGAAGAACAGGGTCAGAATGGTTGAGAAATATGTATTGCAAAGGAGCTTGCGCCAGCCCTCTGCATGTGCCATATCATCTGTGCTGAAGAGCTCCTGGAAGCTGATCCGGGCGATTCTGGATACGGCATCCAATGTGGTCAGCGCCAGTGCAGACACACACATGGTCATGAAGCACTGTGCAATATAAACGGGTACGCCGAACATCTCAAAGAAACCGGCAACGCCTCTGGAAAATACCTGGAAGGGTGTTCCGGCAGCCGGTGTACCGTCTGCTGCCGCAGCAGCACCGGCCACACAGAGTGCCAGTACAGCCAGAAGGCTTTCCAGTGACATGGCGCCGTAGCCAACCTTCAGCATATCTCTCTCATTGGAAACCGTCTTCGATGAGGTACCGGAGGATACCAGAGAATGGAAGCCGGAAACCGCACCGCAGGCAACGGTAACAAAGAGAATCGGGAACATGGTTCCCATCTTTTCGTTGGTGAAGCCGGTAAACACCGGCAGATTCATGGTCGGATGTGCCACCAGAAGTCCCAGTGCCGCACCGGCGATCATGCCGATAAACATATAGGTCGTCATCACATCCCGCGGCTGCTTCAGAATCCACATCGGCAGGATCGCTGCAAAAAAGATGTAGACGAAGACGATGGCTGCCCAGGTTCCTTTTCCGAAATAGATCGGTGCCAGCATGCCCAGTCCCAGTGACAGCACAGTGAAGCAAAGTCCGATGGCTGTCTCCTTCCATCCGGTAAAATGGAACCTTCTCTGCAGAAGGCCGAAGATCACGGCAAATACCATAAAGAGGATGGAGATGGTACCGGCAGCGCCGTTGGTGGCAGCAGCATCAGAGAGCTGTGTCACGCCGTCCACCGTTGTATAAACGTTAAAGGTTCCGTCTACCATATCCACAAAGGCAGCGATAACCAGCAGACAGAACAGCCAGCAGAACAGCAGGAAGAGCTTTCTTCCCAGCTTACCGATGTACTTTTCGATCAGCATACCCATGGACTTGCCGTCGTTCTTCACGCTGGCATAGAGTGCGCCGAAGTCGGTCACGGCACCGAAGAAGATACCGCCGATCAGGATCCACAAAAGTACCGGCAGCCAGCCGAAGGCAGCGGCCTGAATGGCTCCGGTCACAGGACCGGCACCGGCAATGGATGAAAACTGGTGGCTGAACACCGTCATACCGTCTGCCGGAGAGAAATCCTTTCCATTATTAAAGCGCACAGCCGGCGTCTCTGCCTTGGGATCAATGCCCCACTTATTCGCAAGCCAACGGCCGTAAACCAGATACGCACTGCCCAGACATACGGCAGCAATAAGCACAATTACAAGCGTATTCATAATTTTCCTCCCTTTTCATTCCCCGTATCGTATTCCCCTGCAGCGCACTTGTCAATAAAAGTGTTTATAAAAAATTTAGATTTGTATAGTTTGTCATAACGCAAAAATATAGCGCAGCGGGAATTGTGCAATTTTTTCCGCCACGCTATAACTTTCAGTTATGTTTTTTATTTGCTGTATCTTCCATATCCGTACGGTGTAGCATAGAAGACATTGTGCTCACGCACATAGTCGCCCGTCCTTGTACAGTGAATGATGGTGCCGTTTCCGCTGTAGATGCCCACATGGTAAATCGTGGACGGTGAGGAGCCGTAGAAAATCAGATCTCCCGGCTGCAGCTCGGACGCCGAAACCTTGGTGGAAGCTGCATACTGCGAACGGGAATCACGCGGGATCGTGATGCCGAAGTGACGGAAGATCTGCTGTGTGAAGCCGGAGCAGTCTGCACCGCTTTCCAGTGAGGTGC
>CAVELT010000041.1:0-8254 GCA_963616545.1 Dysosmobacter segnis
ATCAACGGCATGGCGCAGAGCTTCCGGGAGGACGGCAGCTGGATCTCGAATAAAGTATAAAAAGCTTGGCACTGCGCCCGGCTGATAAAAGAAAGGTGGTATGGAGTAAAACTTCGTGCCACTTTTTCTTAGTGGAAAAATTAATAGTACTAGAAATCTTACGGATTTGAAGCCGCTCTCCGGACAACGTAGAATATAGGCAGAAGGAGTCTGTCGCTTCCGCTTCAGGAAGCCGGGAGGAAAGGAGAGAAGATGCAGAAATACGATGTGATCATCATCGGTGCCGGGGTAGTGGGCTCTGCGGTGGCCCGGGAGCTGTCCCGCTACGCGCTCAGCATCGGTGTATTGGAGAAGGCCTTGGATGTGGCGACGGGAAATTCCGGCCGGAACACAGGCATGTGCCATGCGGGCTTTACCTATAAGCCGGGAAGCCTCAAGGCCGCCTGTGCCGTGGAGGGAAACCAGGAGTTCGACCGGGTGGCAGAGGAGCTGTCCGTGCCCTTCCGCCGTACCGGAAAGCTCGTGGTGGGCTTTGACGACCATGACATGCAGAACATTCTGAAGTACAAGGCCATCGGAGAGCAGAACGGCGTCAAAAACATGCGCATCATCGACAAAGCCGAAATCGCCGACATTGACCCCCATGCGGGCGGCGAGTTTGCCATGTATGTGCCGTCCTCCGGTATTCTGGATCCCATGGAATACACCATCGCGCTGGCAGAGAATGCGGCCATGAACGGCGTGCAGTTCCATTTCGGGGAGGAGGTTCAGGGCATCCGCCGGCAGAACGGGCTTTATCATGTTGCCACGGGGAGAAATGTATTCGAGACGAAGTGGGTCATCAACTGCGCCGGTGCCTTTGCCTCGGAGATCTCGGAGATGCTGGGCTATCCCAACTATCCGGTGAAGGGCTTCAAGGGCGAGTACTATGTGCTGGACAAAAAGGCCGGAAAATGCCTGAGCATTCCGGTTTATCCGGCACCGAACGACAAGGGCGGCTTCTCCACCCATGCGACGCCGACCATCGACGGCAATGTGCTGGTGGGACCGGATTCCTATCTCACGGAGGAGTGGGAGGATTACAAGTGCACGAAGGCGCATCTGGACGGCCTCTTCCGGGACGGCAGCCGCATGTTCAAGGAAATGAAGCGGGAGTACTTCATCCGGAATTTTGCCGGCATCCGCTGGAAGCGCTATAACCCGGAGACCGGGGAGATCCTCGACTTCCTGCTGGAGGCCGACGAGGCGCATCCGAATACGGTAAATCTTGTGGGCATCGAATCGCCGGGCGTGACCTGCGCCCTGCCCCTGGCCCGTCGGGCGGTGCAGCTTCTCGTGTACCGGGAGCAGCCGGAAAAGCGGGAGAATTTCGAAGCCCGCCGGCCCATGCCGCTGCGCTTCTCCAAGCTCAGTCATGAGGAACAGGCGGCACTGGTGGCAGAAAATCCGGACTACGGCGAGGTGGTCTGCCGCTGTGAGACGGTGACGAAGGCGGAGATTCTGGCGGCCATCCACAATCCCCTTGGCGTGCATACCGTGACCGGCATCAAGAACCGGACGAGAGCTACCATGGGACGCTGTCAGGGCGGCTATTGCGAGACCAGAATCACGAAGCTGCTGGAGGAGGAGCTCGGACTGAAGCCGGAGGATATCGTTTATTCCCGGGAGGGCTCCTGGATGTTCACCGGCAAGGTGCAGTGAGACAGGAGGCAGATATGGAGAAAAAAGAGGTAATCATCATCGGCGGCGGCCCTGCCGGACTGGCAGCGGCGGTGCGTCTCTATGAAAAGGGTGTCCGTGACATTCTGATCCTGGAGCGGGAGCACAACTTGGGCGGCATCCTGCGGCAGTGCATTCATGACGGCTTCGGCCTCACCCGCTTCGGCGAGACCCTGTCCGGACCGGAGTATGCGGACCGCTTCGTGCAGCAGGTGCAGGCACTGGGCATTCCCTGCCGGACGGACACGACGGTGCTGGATATCCATACAGAAGCGGACGGCAGCAAAACCGTTTATGCGGCAGGAAAAAAGGGCTATCTCATGCTGTCTGCAAAGGCGGTGATTCTCAGCATGGGCTGCCGGGAGCGCACAAGGGGCGCTCTGGCCATTCCGGGCGAGCGGCCCTCCGGCATCTACACCGCCGGCGTGGCCCAGAGCTACATCAACCTGCGGAATCGCATGCCCGGGAAGGAGGTCGTCATCCTCGGCTCCGGCGACATTGGCCTCATCATGGCGAGACGTCTCACGCTGGAGGGCGCCCATGTCCACGGCGTCTTCGAGGTGCAGCCCTATCCCAGCGGACTGGCCCGGAACATCGAGCAGTGCCTGCATGACTACGACATTCCCCTGTCCCTCAGTCATACGGTGACAGACATCAAGGGCAAGGAGCGGCTGGAGGCGGTGGTGATCTCCGCGGTGGATGAGAAAATGCAGCCGATTCCGGGAACGGAGCAGGAGTATCCCTGCGATACGCTGATCCTGTCCGTCGGTCTGATTCCGGAGAATGAGCTGTCGCTGGCAGCCGGCGTCGCCCTGGATCCGGGCACGAAGGGTGCGATCGTGGATGAGCATCACGAAACCACGGTGCCGGGCATTTTTGCGGCGGGCAATGTGCTCCATGTTCATGATCTCGTGGATTTTGTGTCCATGGAGGCAGAGGACATGGCCGATGCGGTCTGCGCCTATGTGAAGGGCGAGCTGGGGGCCCAGAGTGCCAATGCTGTCGGCTCGAAGGACGGGTCGGTGCTCCAGATCGTGCCGCAGCGCTGCAGCGGTGAGGAGGATTTCACCCTCTACTTCCGGGTGCGGCGGCCCATGAAGAACTGCACGCTGGAGGTATGGCAGGGCGATGTGCTGGTGGCTTCCGTGAAGAAGCCGAAGGCGCTGCCCGCGGAGATGGTGCAGCTCAAGATCAAAAAGGAAAAGCTCACGGGCAAGGGCGGATTGGAGGTAAAGGCCGTATGCTGAGAGAATATACCTGTATTATGTGTCCCCGGGGCTGCGACATCGAGGCAGAGCTCTCGGAAAACGGAGAGCTGCTGTCGGTGACGGGAAACTTCTGTCCCAAGGGAAAGACCTATGTTACCCAGGAGCTGACGGCGCCGATGCGGAACATTGCCACCTCGGTGCTGGTGGAGAACGGCAGTCAGCCCCTCGTCAGCGTGCGTCTTACGAAGCCCATTCCGAAGGAGCAGATCTTCGCAGCCGTGACGGAAATCCATAAGCTGCGGCTTACGGCGCCCGTTGCCGCCGGCACGGTGCTGATACACAATCTGCTGGGAACGGACAGCGATGTGATCGCCACGAGAACGGTAGAATAGAGAAACAGGATATATGGTTTAGAAAAAGACGGCCGCGGGCCGTCTTTTTTGATGCGCTGCATTCTTAAAAAGTTTCTATAAACATCGAAAATTAATAAATAAAAACAAAACGGATTTTTTGGTGAACGTTTTTTCTGATAGAACTATCAGATTAAGCTATTTTACATGTCGGTCAAATTCAACTAAAATACTGGGCATAGACAAGTGAAATATGTACATATTAACTAAAAGTTGAAACAAATCCAAGCAATTCTTACGATGTGAAGGAGGTTAAAATGAGTGCTGGCGCATTGAGTCTGATCGGTATTCTGATTGCATTGCTGATCCTGATCTACGGATCCATGAAGGGCTATCCCATCATGATCATCGGACCGCTCTGTGCGGTCATTGTGTTTGCGTTTTCCGGGCTGCCCATTATCGAAAACATGAAGGGGGCATACGCCTCGGATTTCGGCGGCTTCGCCACGAAGAATTTCCTCTTGTTCCTGCCGGCCTGTATTCTGGGCTCCATGCTGGGAGACTGCGGTGCGGCTCAGGACATTGCCGTGAAGATCGGCAATGCTTCTCAGAAGATCGGCGGCAAATACGCGAAGTTCTGGGTGCTGATGGGACTTTCTCTGATCACCGCGCTGCTTTCCTTTGGCGGTGTCAGCGGCTTCGTGGTGATCTTCACCATTGCACCGATCTGCTATTCCCTCTTTAAGAAGATGGACATCCCCTGGCATTTCGTTATTGCGGTAGCCGTATACGGCGGCTCCATGTGGACAGCCATTCTTCCCGGCGTACCGGCGGTACAGAATCTGATCCCGATTGATTATCTGGGAACCACCGCCAAGTCCGCACCGATGATCGGTATCCTGTCTGCGCTGTCCTGCATCATCTTCGGTGCATTCTACATTTTCTTCATGCTGAAGCGGAGTGAAAAGCGCGGGGAGGGCTTCATGCAGACCGGTGCCCTGATGGACAAGGAATCCGGGCAGCTGAACAACGCCATCCTTCAGGCGGATTGCACCAATGTACAGTTCTTCAAGGCACTGGCACCCTCCATCGTTCTGCTGGTGGCCATGAATGTCTTTGATGTGGAGCCCTTCGTGTCCCTGACCATCGGCTGTGTGGTATGTCTTGTGCTGTATTTCAAGCGCTTCCAGAACCTGGGAAAGACCTGCTCCAACGGCTGTGCCTCTACCATGAAGGCCATTATGAACGTTTCTGCCATCGTCGGCTTCGGTGCTGCGGTAGAGATGGCGCCCGGCTTCCAGTTCCTCGTTGAAAACCTGGACAAGATCCCCGGCCCGCCTCTCGTACAGCTCTGTCTCGCCACCAACCTGGTGGCCGGCATTACCGGATCCGCATCCGGCGGTGAGGCCATCGCTCTGGAGATCTTTGCAAAGCGCTTCCTGGATATGGGCATTTCTCCGGACGTTCTGCATCGTATCGTCAATATTTCCTGCTACGGCCTGGATTCCATGCCTTATAACGGATCGGCCATCAACCGTCTGAACTACACACGTCTGACCCACAAGCAGGGCTACTATCACGAGTTCATCCTCGGCGCCCTGTATCCCTTCCTGAATTCCTTCCTGGCGGTGTTCCTCGCCACGATCGGAATCGTATAGCCCAAAGAGAAGCCGGCAAGTGCCGGCTTCTCTTTCTGTCTGCTCAAAAACGAAAAGTTTCCCGTTTTGGAAAACAGCAGATGAATTTGCAGAAAAGTTTTCGAAATGGGAAACATTTTGATGAAAACAAGCAAAAGTTTCCGAAATGGGAAAATAAATTGCCTTTGCTGACAAAATGTTCTATACTCAGAAAAGAAGGGAGGCGCACAGAAATGGTAGAACGCAAAGAATATCTGGAGCAGCTTTGGGCATGGAAGGATGAACAGCTCATCAAGGTAGTGACCGGCATTCGACGCTGTGGTAAGTCTGTACTTCTGCAGCAGTATCAGCAGAGGCTTCTGGCAGAGGGTGTCGCGTCGGAACAGATTATTTCCATCAATTTTGAGGATCTGGACTATGAGCCGCTGAAGGATTACAGGAAGCTGTATCAATATATCCAGGAGCGCCTGTGTCAGGATCGAATGAGCTACATTTTCCTGGATGAGATCCAGAATGTACCTTCCTTTGAGAAGGTAGTGGACAGTCTGTATATCAAAGACCATGTGGATGTTTATATTACGGGCTCCAATGCCTATCTGCTTTCCGGCGAACTGGCAACGATGCTTTCCGGTCGGTATGTGGAGATTTCCATGCTTCCTTTATCCTTTCGTGAATATCTCACTGTTACCGGCTTGCAGAAGGAGGAGGGCTTCGCAGCGTTTATGAAAACCGGCGGCATTCCCTATGTTGCGGTGATGAAGCATACAGATGAAAAAATGGATCAGTATCTGGAGGGAATCTACAATACCGTCATCGTGAAGGACATCGAGGAACGGCAGGCAAGAAGAGAAAGGAACAGCGGCAGCCGGAAGATCTCGGACATTGCGCTGCTGAAGACCATTGCGAGGTATTTGGCCAGTGTAATCGGAAGCCCTGTGTCCATGAAAAGCATAACGGATTATCTGATCTCGTCCGGAAGAAAAATTTCACAGAATACGGTCAGCGACTATGTGGATGCGCTGAAGGAGTCTTTTGTCTTTTATTCGGCAGAGCGGATCGACATTGTAGGAAAGCAGCTTTTAAAGGTGAACAGCAAGCTGTATATGGTTGATGTGGGGCTTCGAAATCACATTCTTCCAAGAAAGCAGTATGATCTTGGCTTTACGATCGAGAACATTGTTTATCTGGAGCTGAAACGACGGGGATATAAGGTCAATATCGGAAGATGCGGATCTGCCGAGGTGGATTTTGTGACGCAGAAAGAGGGGCAGCTGTGCTACTATCAGGTAACTGCCGATATGACGGCGGCAGAAACCTTCGAGAGAGAAATGAGGCCGCTGCAAAGCATCCAGGATAACTATGAGAAAATGGTGTTGACGCTGGACAGGTACTCATTGGGAAATTACAACGGCATTAAAGTTTTGAATGTAATTGACTGGCTGCTGGGGTGAAGGAATGACAGGAGAGGTGAATCGAAAATCGCTGCCGGAGCGGACGGCGGATGCCATTATGCTGATGCTGAACCGGGAGAATTATCAGGTGGGCGCCAAGCTTCCCAATGAGCTGCAGATGGCAGAGCGCTTTGAGGTGAGCCGCTCCACCATCCGGCAGGCGGAGAAGCTGCTGGCAGAGCAGGGTATACTGGAGATCGAGCGCGGCGCCGGTGTCTTTGTTTCCGGCAATCTGGGAGCAGATCACGACCCGCTGGGCTTTTCTCTGGTCTGCGACAAGAATAAGCTGGCCCGGGACCTGCTGGAGCTGCGTCTTCTGATCGAACCGAAATCCGCAGCTCTTGCGGCGCAGAATGCGCGGCCGAAGGATGTTCAGGCCCTGTATCATCTCTGCGATGAGCTGGAGGCACTGATCCGGGAGGGGAAAAATTATCTGCAGAAGGATATGGAGTTCCACCAGGCCATTGCCAACTGCAGCGGCAATTTCGCGATTTACCGTATGATCCCCTATATCCATCAGATGCAGCTTCTGTATCGGACCGTGGCAGAGAAGCAGCACCTTTCGGAGACCGCGGCGGAGCATCGCCGCATTGCCGATGCCATTGCCCATAAGCGGGGCGCGGATGCGGCAGACGCCATGCAGTATCATTTGACGGTGATTTACAATCGTTTGAAATAAACGGACAAATTTGTCTGAATTACTCGCAAAAACAGGACAAGTGAGCCGAAAACCGGACCACCTGTGGCCACCGGCATTTTCCTTTTATATACTTGCTGCAGCAAGAGAAACAGCTGCATAAAGGGAGAAGGAAAATGGAAAGAATTGTATTGGATACGGCGATCAAGTTCGGTGCAGGCCGGTATCGGCAGGGTGTCGGTATGCTGGAGGAGTGCGGCGAGGAGGTGGCTCGCTTCGGAAAGCATGCCTTCCTTGTGGCAGGTCCGAGGGCCTTTGCCGCGGTAAAGGATCGTCTTCTGCCGTCACTGGAGAAGGCAAATGTCAGCGTGACGGTGGAGCTTTATGAGGGCCAGTGCTCCTATGAGGGCGCCAGAGAGTATGCGGACCGCTGCATCGCGGCAGGCTGCGATGAGGTCATCGGTGTCGGCGGCGGACGGATCATGGACTTCGCCAAGGCAGTGGCAGAGTACGCGGGTCTCGGAACCGTCAACATTCCCACCTCAATCTCTACCTGTGCGCCCTTCACCTGCATGAGCGTGATGTACACCCCGGAGGGCGGCAAGAAGGACTGCTGGCGTTATGAGCATGAGCTGGATGCGGTGCTCATTGATATGCAGGTCATTGCGGACTGCCCGATCCGTTATACGGCAGCCGGCATACTGGACGCTATGGCCAAGCGGATCGAGATCCAGAACGGCAAGCCGGTGATGCGCCTTTCGGACAATAAGTTTGATCTCTTCAGTGCCTTCCGCATGGCGGAATATACCTATGAGGTGCTGTCGCAGTACGGCCCGCAGGCCATTGCCGACAACCGGAAGCACCAGGTCACCAAGGCGCTGGAGGACGTTACCTTCATCAATGTGGCGATTACCGGCGTCATCGCCAACATCACAAAGAGCTTCAGTCAGTCCGCCATCGGCCATTCCATGTATGACGGCATCCGCACCATCTTCACCCAGGAGGCAAAGAAGGCGCTGCACGGCGAGATCGTGGCGGTGGCACTGTTCACACAGCTTCACTACAACCGGCTGGAGCAGGAGATTCCGTCTCTGAAGGCCTTCATGAAGGACATGGACATGCCGCTGACACTGGAGGCGCTGGGCATTCCGGCCACCGACGAGAACCTGAAGAAGCTGGAGGACTACCTCATTGATTCCCCCTATGTGGCACCGGGCGAGGAGAGCCTGCAGCTATTGCACGCCGCAATGGA
>CAVELT010000042.1:0-6606 GCA_963616545.1 Dysosmobacter segnis
GATCCGGCGGTGCGCCGGCAGCTTCTGGAGACGGAAGGCTCCGCCACACCCCTGGGCGATTTCTGCGCCCTCAGCACCCGCCTGGGCTATCCCCTTTATGAAATGGACGTTCTCACCTACGGCGAGGAAATGTACGGCAACATGAAGCGCAGCACCAACGGCGGCGGGGAGAATTCTCCCAAGCTGGAGGGACAGGATGACTTCTATGCCATGTTCCTGGCCGAGCTCCGGGCCATGCCGGAGGAAAACGCATGAGACTGGACAAATTTCTCTCCGATATGGGTGTCGGCAGCCGCAGTGAACTGAAGCGCAGCATCCGAAAGGGCCTCGTGACCGTAAACGGCCATGTCGAGAGGGATCCCGGTGCCGATGTGGACAATGCTGCCGACGTCTGCTTTGACGGCAGCCCGGTCAGCTATCAGAGCTTCGAATATTACATGATGAACAAGCCCGCCGGCGTCATCTCCGCCAGCGAGGACAGACGGCAGAAAACCGTGCTGGACCTGATGGACAGCCGGAAGCGAAAGGACCTCTTCCCGGCCGGACGGCTGGACCGGGATACGGAGGGACTCCTCCTCATCACCAATGACGGTCAGCTGGCCCATCGCCTCCTGGCCCCGAAGCATCATGTGGACAAGCTGTATTATGTCCGGGTCTCCGGCGCCCTCGGGGAAGCGGATGTGCAGCGCTTCGCCGACGGCATTCCATACGACGAAAGCCTGACGGCCCTTCCCGCAACGCTCCGCATCCTCAGCAGCAGCCCGGAAGCTTCCGAGGCCGAGGTTGTGATTCAGGAGGGCAAGTTCCATCAGATCAAGAAAATGTTTACGGCCCTCGGCGACGGGCGGGAGGTCGTCTATCTCAAGCGCCTCAGCATGGGCTCCCTGACCCTTGATCCACAGCTTGCCCCCGGCGAATATCGTGCACTGACAGAAGAAGAGCTCAGATCTCTGCAATCGTATTGATTACAGAGACCTGAGCTCTTTCGGCACCGGCATCCGCAGGCCAGGCCTGTGTGGGGCCCGGTGCTATGTTTTATTCCTCTTTCATCTTATTCCGGATCCGGATGCCGTTCAGCTCCAGATTGTCCGACACGGGAATCAGAATATACTCCCGGCCGTCAATGATCCGCGTCTCCACGATCTCACTGACCTCGGCCTTCACACTGAGCCGGAGATTGTCCGACTTGATCACCAGATTCCGGGTATCGGCAACATTTTCCGCCGGGATCGGCGTATCATCCTCTCCCACGGCCTCGTCATAGACCTCCTCGAACTTCCGCAGCTGGTCCTCCGAGGCACCGCTGTCCTCCAGCAGGACCCGCATGTCCCGCTTCGTGAGCGTAACTGCCGTCTCCGCATCCTCTCCCTGCTTCAGCAGCTGATTCACAGAATCAGAGATGTTTTTCACTGCCTCGAAATCACAGTCCCGGCCGAGGGTCTCCTCGATCACCGAACGAAAAACGCTCTGCTGCTCCTTCTCCGCCCGGGGCAGCTCCACACCCAGCACCTCCGTCGCCAGCTCCTCATGCCGCTCGACGCCGTCCCTTGTGAAGTACAGAAGCTCATGCAGGTCTGTGTTCCGATCGTTGAAGGCCGGGAACAGAAAGGCCGTGTCCGGCTTCTGCACGCCCCAGTCATCGCTCCGGGACAGGAAGGTCCGGGCCGCTGCATCATAGCAGAGCCCCTCCTTGAGAAGGGTCACGGGACAGATGCTGCAGAGAATGAAGGAATAGACATAGTCTGAGGCATCGTCCAAGGTGAGTCCGTCCTTCGTCTTAGCCGGTATGTCATAGACGCCGTGGGACAGCAGAATCAGATACTTCCCCGGAAAGCTGTAGCTATTGATCACCCGGTCGAAAAAATCCTCCACCAGGGCGTCATCCTTCAGCGCCGACTGCTGCAGGGCATAGAGCATGGCCTGGTGTCCCCCGGGCTGCTCCTCTTCCAGCGGGAAGCCGGCATTGAAGAGATTCCGGCCGAAGCGGCCCGTCATGGACTTCTTAAACAGCTCGCAGTACTTGGACATCTCCTCATCCTGCAGCGCCAGAAAGGTGTCATGCAGAGTATTGATCTTTTCCTTGTTCTCGTCCACGTAGCAGCCCCGCATCCGGTCGATGCGGCAGTCCGTCTTCCGGAAGCATTTCTTGATTTCCGTTACAGCTTTTTTATCCATTCATTCTCCTTTATCCCACGGGCCCCGCGGGACGAAATGATTTCCGTCAGTTTCAGCAAAGCAATTCTCTTATGCCCGAAACTGTAAAGCTTCCCTTGTCCAGTGATACCACTGCCGCGCCGCAGTTGGGCAGGAGCTGACCGCTCCAGAATTCCGCATCCGGCAGGTCCTCGATCACATCCAACACGGCCCGAATGATGCCCCCGTGGGCCGTCACCAGCACCCGTTCACAGCTTCCCTCCAGGGGCCTGAGAACGTCCAGAAAGGCCAAGGCTCTCGCCTTGACCTCTTTGATGGATTCTGCGCCCTCCACGGGCTCGTAATGTCCCGGATCCCGGAAGAAACGAAGCACCTTCTGCCGCACCGCTTCTGCCGCCGGGTCCGCCGGCACCTGCGAAGCGCCGACATTATCCTGCTGAGCAGCCGCGCCGCCCAGGGGAATCGTGTGCAGGCAGATGCCCTCGCCGATGCCGAAGGAAACCTCGATCAGCAGAGGCTCCGCCGTGATGGGAATCTCCCGGCTGCCCCGAATGATCTCCGCCGTTTTCCGTGCCCGCTGGAGGGGACTTGTGAAGATCCGGTCGAAATTCAAATCCCGCAGGGCCTTCGCGGCCTTTCGCGCCTCCGCAAGCCCCGCATCGTTCAGGGGTATATCCGTGCGCCCCTGCAGACGCCGCTGCCGGTTCCACTCCGTTTCCCCGTGCCGCACCAGATAAATTTCCATAATTTTCGCTCCATCGTCTGTCCCTGTACGGGAATCGGGAGGCCGCCGGAAAGCAGCCCCCGCCTCGTCTCGCGATTATTCTACCACGCCGCCTTCAACGACCATGGAATCCGGGTTGGTGTCCTCGCCGTATACAGCCTTCAGGGTCTCATCATAATCCTTGTGGAAGAAGTTCTCCTGGCCCAGGGTCTCGATCTCCTCATTCAGGAAATCCAGCAGCGTGCTGTTGCCCTTAGCGACAGCGGCAGCGATGGTGTCATAGTCGCCCAGGGTCTCGATGCCTACCGTGAAGCCGGGATTTGCCTTGGCCCATGCGATGACCTCGGTGTTGTCGGTGGAGAAGGCGTCGCCTCTGCCGTCCAGAAGGGCATTGTAGGCGTCAGCATAGGCGTCATACTTCTGCAGCTTCACGTCCGGATAGTTCTTCTCGAAATAGGTCTCGGCTGTGGTGCCCTTAGCCACGATCAGGGTCTTGCCCTTGAGGTCGTCAACGGAGGTGATCACCGCATTGTCCGGGGAAACCACGCCCAGTGCCACCTTCATGTAGGGAAGGGCGAAATCCACCTGCTCGGCTCTCTCCGGGGTCACAGTGAAGTTGGCCAGAACGATATCCACCTTGCCGGTGGCCACATACTCTACGCGGGAAGCAGGATCCAGAGAGGTAAACTCGGCCTCTACGCCCAGATCCTCGGCGATTCTGTGCGCATAGTACACATCATAGCCCTGGTATTCGCCCTGGTCATCCACATAGCCGAAGGGGGCCTTGTCGGAGAAGACACCGATCTTTACGGTACCGGATGCCTTGATCTCATCCAGGGTACGGAAGGTGCCGGCTGCGGCGGTCGTTTCCTCGGCTGCAGCTGTGGTCTCTGCGTCAGCGGCAGCTGTTGTATCCTCGGCTGCGGCGGTTGTGGCTGCCTCTGCCGCTGCTGTTGTGGCTGTGCTGCCGGATGATCCGCAGGCGCTCAGGCTGGCTGCTGCGGCAAAAACAGTGAGTGCTGCAAAAATGCTCTTTTTCATAATTTTTCTCCTCTTTCCTCTTGTTTCAGCGTGAGCTTTTGCTCAGTTACTGGTAACTGTATCTGATCTGGAACTGCTTTCCGGACAGCAGCGGCAGTATCAGTCCTCGGTATCGCTGCCCTTCCGTTTTCTGGCAACGAATTCGAAGTTCTCCAGGAACTCCTTTGCGCGGTCGCTCTTCGGATGCTCGAAAAAGTCCTCGGGCGCGGCCTCCTCTACGATATGACCCTCATCCAGGAAGATGATGCGGTCGGCAATGGCTCTGGCAAAGGCCATTTCGTGGGTAACGATCAGCATGGTCAGGCCCTGCTCCGCCAGCTCCAGCATGACGTCCAGCACCTCCCGGACCATTTCCGGGTCCAGCGCTGCAGTGACCTCATCAAAGAGCATCATCTCCGGGTGCATTTCCAGAGCGCGGACAATGGCCACTCTCTGCTTCTGTCCGCCGGACAGCATGCGGGGATAGGCCTTCTCCTTGTCAAGGAGTCCTACCCGGGCCAGAAGGTCCCGGGCCTCCCTTTCGGCATCGGCCTTCGGCCGCTTCTGCACCTTCTGGGGTGCCATGGTGATGTTGTCGATGATATTCTTATGCGGAAACAGGTCATAGCTCTGAAAAACCATGCCGATCTTCTGCCGATACTGCGACATTTCCCCGCTGCGCTTTCCGGAGATCACCTCTCCGTCCAGGGAAATGCTGCCGCTGTTGATGGGCTCCAGTCCGTTGATGCAGCGAAGCAGTGTGGACTTGCCGCAGCCGGAGGGTCCCAGCAGCACCACGACCTCGCCCTTTTTCACCTCCAGGCTGATGCCCTTCAGGATGTCGAGATTGCCGTAGGATTTATGTAAATCTTTGATTGAAAGCTGTACCTCAGCCATAGTGCCTCCCAAACTCACTCAAGTGTTCTTTTCTGTCGCTCCCGCTTCAGTTCTTCCAGCGCTTCTCCAGATACTTCGCCAGCAGCGAAATGGGCCAGCAGGAGAAGAAATAGAGGAAAAATACCACGCCGTAGATCGGCAGCGCCGCTGTGGGATATTCAAAGCGGTTCGCGTCAATGATCTGCTGTCCGGTCTTCAGCACCTCGACCACGCCGATGAGGACGATGAGGGAGGTGGTCTTGATCATACGGGTGATCAGGTTGATGGCCAGCGGGATCAGCCGGCGCAGGGTCTGCGGGATGACCACGTAAATGCTGGTCTGCAGGGGTGTCATGCCGAGGGCCGCCGCGCTTTCATACTGGTGCTTCGGGATGCTGATGAGAGCGCCTCTGACCAGGTCGCCCATCTCTGCCGTGCCCCAGAGCACAAAGACGATCACGGCACTCAGCTCGCCGGACAGGTTGATGCCGAAGGCGCGGGTGGTGCCGAAGTAAACGATGAAAAGCAGCACGAGCTGCGGCATGATCCGGATGAAGTCGAGGTATACCCGGCTCACCGCCTTGATCAGGGGATTTTTCCGGGTCATGAGCATACCGAAGAGGATGCCCAGGGGAATGGAGATGGCCACCGCGATGAGGGAAATGCGGATGGTGACCCACAGACCGCCCAGAAGCCGGATGAAATTGTTTCCCTTGAATAAGATGGAAATGGCCGGGGCCTTTTCCTGGCTTGCCGCAGCCTGGGCGGCCGCAATGGCCTCCGGGGTGGCCGCAGCCAGCAGCTTCACGGCGTGTCCGCGGCAGCCGGCCGCAAGGCCGGCGAAGACATTAAGCACCGAATCCGGCATGGCGCAGCCTCCTTTCCAGCAGGGTTCCGATGATGGAGATCGGAAGCAGGATGATGAGATAGGCAACAACCAGCATGCCCAGGGCCTCCGGGGTCTTGTAGTAGAGGCCGATGAGGTCCTTCGCGACATACATGAGGTCCGCCAGGGCAATGCCGCTGAACACGGAGGTCTCCTTCAGCAGGAAAATGACGTTGGCCACCAGTGACGGCACGGAAACGGCCAGGGCCTGGGGCAGGATCACATTCCACATGGTCTGGATGGGTGTCATGCCGAGGCTCAGGGCGGATTCCTTCTGGATGGGCTCGACGGTTTCGAGTCCGGACCGGAAGGTTTCTGTCATATAGGAGCCGCCCAGGAAGGCCAGGCCGATGACACCGCAGAGCTCGGAGGACCAGCGGATCCCCAGCTTCGGCAGGCCGAAGTAGAGGAAGAAGAGCTGGACAAGCAGCGGGGTGTTGCGGCTCAGCTCCACGTAGACGGAGACGAGCTGCCGGAGCACCGGGATGCGGGAATACTCGACGGCGCTGCAGAGCACGCCCACCGCCAGCGAAAGCACGATGCCCAGCACGCCGATGAGCAGTGTCAGCCGCGCCGCTTCCGCATACATGGGAAGATATTGTTGTATGAATTCAAAGTCCAAGGTTGTGGCTCCTTTGCTGTGGGAATTAGGAAGGCTTTGCTAAGGCATCTCACGGGCGCCCCGCTGGCAAAGCCATCGCTGAGCCCGTGAGATTATAAAAGGACTCGCGATGTGCGAGTCCTCTGCATTCAGTCTTCTATGCTTTCGGGAATGTTCAGCCGCACATCAAAAACGCTCTATGGTTACCCATACAGCAACAGCAGCACTCTGCATTTCTGATGCCTGTGAACGTCATATGCTTTCCTCCGGAATCCTTAATTCCTACTTACCTACTAGAATTTGCCTTACTTTACCACCATTTTCCTACCGCGTCAATGGTTTTAT
>CAVELT010000043.1:0-7932 GCA_963616545.1 Dysosmobacter segnis
TCCGCTTCGCCACCAGCTGGGCCACGAAGATGGAGGATGTGGAAAAGCTCGGAGAGATCCTGGAATAAATCAGCCTCCGATGGGATACAGCAGGCAGCCCAGCCCCACCGCCACGAGAAGTCCTGCCAGGGAAACCAGCACCGTGGAAATGAAGATATACCGGTAGCATTCCCTCGCGCTGAAGCCGCAGGTATCGGAAACCGTGATCAGCATGCCGTTATGGGGCAGGCAGCTGAAGCCGGCCGTAGCGATGGCCACCACCCGGTGCAGAATCTCCGGCTGCACCCCCAGTGCCAGATACTGCGGAGACAGCAGATTCATGGCCACATCTGCACCGCCGCCGCCATTTCCCGTGAGGATACCGGAAAAGGCAGCCGCCAGGCTGAGGGAAACCGTAGGATTCACCGGCAGCGCCGCAATGGTCTCCAGGATGGTCTGTGCACCGGAGCAGGCCAGCACGGCGCCGCCGAAGCCCACGGAGGCCGCCGTCATGACCATGGCGGGACCCACCTTGGCCATGCCCGCATTCACGGTCTGCAGCTTATCCGGCAGATTTTTCCGCCCCAGAAGCAGCGCCAGCGCCGTCCCCGCCAGCACTGCATAGGACAGGTCCATGCCCAGCAGATTGATCAGAAGAATGATCAGCAGCATGGGGAGCACGGACAGCAGGGGCTGCACGCCCGCGTCCTTTTCAAACTGCGCAATGCGCTGCAGGATCTCTCCCTCCGCCTCGAAATGCTCGCCGTTCCGGCGGGCCTTTTTAAATTCATAGTGAAAATACAGAAACATCAGGGCCGCGGACACCGCGGAAGCCAGCAGACTCACCAGCGGCGCCGCCATAGGGGATGTGCCCAGATATTGAGAGGGGATAATGTTGTTGAGCTGCGCCCCGCCCGGCAGCATGCTGAGCGGAAAGGTGCAGGAGGCCGCCATGATCCCGGCGGGAATCAGCCGCCGGGGCAGGTCCGCCTTTCGAAAAGTCGCGAGAAAGATCGGATAGACCGTAAACACGATCACAAAGGCACTGATGCCGCCGTAGGAAAGAATGGCCGTGACCAGCAGCGCGCCGTAGGCCGCGTTCCTGTCGCCGAAGAGCCTGCCGATCATTTTGGAGAAGGCCGAAACCAGCAGCGTCTCCTCCATTACCTTGCCGAACAGAGCATTGGTCACAAAGACCATAAAGTACTTGGCGATGAAATTGGACAGCGACACAGCATAATGCTTCATCACCAGATCCGTAAAGCCGAAGCCGCTGCTCAGGGCCAGCACCAGTACACTGATCAGAGAGGCCGCGATCAGATTGAGCCGCTTATAGATCAGCACGATTAGCAGCAGAATCGCTGCCATAACACCAATAAGACTCATATTCATACTCTTTTTCCCTTATTGGATCGTCACGAGCTCGCTGCGGGCAAAGGTTTCCTCCGCAATTTCGTTGCCGATGCCCGGCCGGTCCGGCACCGTGAAATACCCGTTTTCCGGCTCACACTGATACTTGGTCAGCCCCAGCATTTTCGGCATAGAGATATTGACATTGCACTCGTGAATGATGAAGCCGGGGATGGCCGCCTCCAGATTCAGAGACGCCGCCGTCACCAGCTGACTGCCGCAGACATGGATCTGCACCGCCGCCTCATACACATAGGCCATATCGCAGATCTTCTTCACCTCGGTGATGCCGCCGCTGTTTCCGATATCCGGCTGGATCACCTGAATCGCGTCCCTGTCCAGGCGATCCTTGAACTGCCAGCGCGTATACATCCGCTCGCCGCTGGCCACGGGAATGCCGGTTTCCTGATGCACGTAGCGCAGCAGCTCCGCATGGGGCGCCACCGGCTCCTCGTAGTACATGATGCCGTATTTTTTCGCCATATTTCCCATCTGCACCGCCGACAGCTTGTCCGTATAGCAGTGATTTTCCAGGATAATGTCTCCGTTCGGACCCAAGGTATCCCGGGTAGCCTTGATGCGCGCCTCAATGACCTGCATGTATCTGCCGTCGAGATAAGGGGCCTGCTCCGTCAGATCGTAGCGCTTCCCGTCTTCCCGGAAGGTGGTGAAATTGTACTTCACCGCATCGAAGCCCTTCTCCATCGCAAGGCGCGTCACCCGCACATAGTCCTCCGGACTGCAGCAGGGGCGCCGGTCCTCCGGAAAGCCGTTCTGGAGCTGGCTGGCATAGGCCCGGAGCTTTGTCCGCTGCTTGCCGCCCAGCAGCTCATAAAGGGGTGCGTTGTATTTCTTTCCCTTGATGTCCCAGAGGGCAATGTCAAAGGCGCTGATGGCCGCATAGACCACCGGTCCGCTGTTCAGCCCGAAAAAGCACTTATGATACAGCTTGCTCCAGATGACCTCATGCTCCAGGGGATCCATGCCGATCAGCATCGGCGCCAGATCCTGCAGCATCCCGAATTCCGCCGTGGTAATATCGTCATAGGAAAGTGCCGCCTCTCCGTCACCGTAAATGCCCTCATCCGTATAGATGCGGCAGAACAGGGGACGCCAGCCGTCCTCCACCGGCAGACTGCGCAGCACATCGATTTTTGTGATCTTCATAGTAAGCTCTCCTTCCGACTTATTTTACCGACTGCAGCTGACGATCCTTCCGGACCGCCTCCTTCTCCTCCCGGGTGCGCATGAGCCCGAACTGAATGGTGATGATCACCGCAGCGGCCAGGAAGAGGGGATAAAAATTATACTTCATCATATCCAGATAGGAACAGTTAAACTGCTCCTCCACCATCATGACTGCCATGCCGTGGGGCACGATCATAATGGCGAGACAGGCGCCGATGTCCAGCAGACTGGCCAGCCGCTTCGGCGCAATGCGGAAGCGCTCTCCGATGATCTTCGCAATGGGCGCCAGAATCATGATGGCCATGGTATTGTTGACAATGGTGCCCGACAGGAGCACGGAAATGGCGCCGATGACATATTCACAGCTCTTCCGGCCCCGGATCAGCTGCGTGGCCTTATCCACCATCCACTCGATGCCGCCGTAGTAGCGGATCAGTCCCACGAGCCCGGAGGTCATCATGGAGAACACCGCCAGCCAGAACATGCCCTCCATGCCGGAGGAAACCTGCTGGGCGAAGCGGAAGAAATCCACGGTGCCGCAGAGAAGTCCGATGACGCAGGACAGGCCGATGCCGCCCGCCAGCACCAGAATCACATCCATGCCCATAAGGGCCAGCACCAGCACGGCAAGATAGGGAATGATGGTCAGCAGATTGTAATCGCCGGGCGTCACCGCCTCCGTGGCGCTGCCCATGGACAGCAGAAGATACATCAGGATGGTCAGCAATGCCGCCGGCAGGGCGATCAGCAGATTCATCTGGAACTTGTCCTTCATCTGCGCGCCCACGCCCTCCGTGGCACAGATGGTGGTATCCGAGATCAGCGACAGATTGTCCCCGAAATAGGCGCCGGCGATGCAGGAGGCTGCCGCCATGCCGGGCACGAGCCCCGCGCCGTCACTCAGGGCATAGGACACCGGCAGCATGGCAGACAGGGTGCCCATTGAGGTACCGATACAGGTGGAAATGACGGCACTCATCACAAAGATACCGGGAATCAGCATGGAGCTGGGGATAAAGGAAATGCCCAGGTTCACAATGGATTCCTTGCCGCCGATGGCAGCACCGGCACTGGCGAAGCCGCCGGCCAGGAGCACCACCAGTCCCAGCTGCATCACACCGGCACGGCCGGCGCCCTCGGAATACACCGCCAGCTTATCCCCGAACGGCATCTTCCGCTCATAAAGCACCAGCGCAGCGATAATGGCCAGCATCATGGGCACATAGCGGGGCATCATATTGAAGGGCCGAATACCCTCCGGCGCCCCGGCAATGGTGAAATAGACACCGCAGCCCACATACATCACAAGAAACAGCAGCAAGGGAAGCAGCGCTTTGCCGCCGTAGTTGGTCTTACTTCTCTTTTCATTCATGGTCCTACTCCTTTTTTGCCGGTCCCTTCTGCGGAACCGAAAACATTTCCCTCTTCCTCAGTACGGCCTCAAATCTCCTGCAATGCCTTCTCCAGCTGCAGCAGCGCCTTCACCAATGTCGCCCGGGGGCAGGCCAGGTTGAAGCGAAGATATCCCGCGCCGCCGCTGCCGAACCAGGAGCCCATATCCACGCCGATATGCGCCTTTTGGGTAATGAAGGCTTCGATAGCTTCCGGGCACATGCCGGTGCCCCGGAAATCCACAAAAGCCATATAGGTGGCCTGTGGCTTCTTCATCTTCAGCATCGGCAGCCGACGGTCAATGAAGTCCTTCATGTAATCCATATTGGCATCAATGTAGCGGCAAAGGGCCGTCACGTAGTCATCGCACTGCGTCCAGGCGGTAATGAGGGCGCTCTGGCCGAAGCAGTTCACATTAAAAATACGGTTGGCATTCAGGCCGTGAAGGAAGTGCTCGCGCAGCGCAGGATCAGGAATGACGGCCACCGCGGTCTGCAGGCCCGCCAGATTGAAGGTCTTGCTGGGCGCATAATAGCTGATGGTGTTGCTCCGGTACTGCGGACATACTGCATTCACAGCATGGTGGCTGTGGCCCTGCATCATGAGGTCCGCATGGAGCTCATCCGTTACGAGCACGACCTGATTTTCCGCACAGATCCGGCTGACCTTTTCGACCTCCTCCGGCGTCCAGACCCGGCCCACCGGGTTGTGGGGATTGCAGAAGAGAAGCAGCTTGTTCCGGGGATCCTTCGCCTTGGTCTCCAGATCTGCAAAATCAATATACCAGTCTCCGTCTCTTTCGATCAGCGGATTTTCTGCCAGTCGCCGGCCGTTCACCTCAGCACTGATCATAAAGGGATAGTAAATGGGCGGCTGGACGATCACGCCGTCTCCCGGCGCCGTCAGCTGCTGCACCGCGATATGCAGCCCGGGAATCACGCCCGGGGTGATGACGATCCATTCCTTTTCCGCTGTCCAGTGATACCGCCGCTGTATCCAGCTGATGACTGTCTCATAAAGCGTCTCGCTCTTCATGGTATAGCCGTAGGAGCCGAGCTGTGCCCGCCGCAGCATTTCCGCCTGTACCTCCACCGGAGAGCGGAAATCCATGTCGGCGATCCACATGGGCACCATGTCAATGTCGGCAGCTATGCCGAATTTCTCATTGCAGCTGTCCCATTTGGTGCTGTCCGTACCCCGGCGTTCCTGATAAGCATCAAAAAAAGCATCCGTGTATTTCATTGTCTGAACCTCTGTTGCTAAAGCATTTTCCTGCATCTGTGTTTTTTCATCGGTTTGGCCGCCAAACTTTTATGGTTTGATTCTAGAACTGTTTTCCATCATTGTCAACAAAAATCCTCATGCAAACCCCACTATGTTTTTCCATAGCAGTCAAATGCAGTTGAAGCTTTTTCAAAAGCGTGTTAATCTGTTCGCATAGGAAACTATACTTGCTTGGCACCGCAAGTCAATACGGCAGCGCGGTGCTGAACAGCAGCTGAAATTTTCAGGAGAATCGAATATGGATGAAATAAAAAAAACCGGCAATGACGCCGGCATCTTTGAGCATCTGCAGGAGAAGGTAGACATTATCTTCCGCTACAATATGCTGATGAATCAGTATCAGGCCCTGCCCCGGGACTATGGACTCGGCACGTATATGAGCGAGGTGGATGTCCATTCCCTCAGCTTCATCGAAAAGCATCCCGGCATCACCGCCAAGGAGCTGACACAGCTGACCTATCGCACGAAGGGCACCGTTTCCGTCATGCTGTCCCGACTGGAGTCCGAGGGCTTTCTGGAGCAGCGCAGCAATCCGAAAAACATGCGGGAGCGGAATCTCTATCTGACCCCCAAGGGGCAGTATGTCTGCGAGCAGCACGCGGCCTATGACCGGCGGGTTACCATCAGCTATCTGACGGAGCTGGCGAAGCACTGCACCCCGGAGGAGATCGAGGGCTATTTCAAGGCCACCCACTATCGCACCGAATACTTCGAAAAGGCGCTGGAGGAGCAGAAAAAGGCCTACAGTGAATACAAGAAGCAGCAGAAGCACAACAAGACGTAAAAAGACCTCCCGGGCGGGCATCCTTCAGATGCTCGCCCGGGAGGCTCATTTTTTCGCAGCAGCGATTACTTATTGTAATTCACGATGGTACCGAAGTCCGGCTTCAGGGAAGCGCCGCCGATAAGTCCGCCGTCGATGTCCGGCTTGGACAGCAGCTCCTTGCAGTTGCCGGCGTTCATGGAACCGCCGTACTGAATACGGATGGCCTCAGCGGTATCGGTATCGTAGATCTCTGCGATGCAGTCACGGATGGCCTTGCAGACCTCCTCAGCCTGATCAGCGGTTGCGGTTTTGCCGGTGCCGATAGCCCAGATCGGCTCGTAGGCGATCACGACGCCCTTGGCCTGCTCTGCGGTTACGTCCTGGAAGGCAGCCTTGATCTGCATGCGGATCCAGTCGAAGCAGATGCCCATTTCTCTCTGCTCCAGAGATTCTCCGCAGCATACGATGGGCTTCAGTCCCTTCTCCAGGGCCTTCTTCAGCTTCTTGTTGATGTCCGCATCGGTCTCACCGAAGTAGCCTCTTCTCTCGGAGTGGCCCATGATCACGTACTGCACACCGGCATCCACCAGCATGTCAGCAGAGATCTCTCCGGTATAAGCGCCCTTGTCCTCGAAATAGAGGTTCTCAGCACCCACCTGGATGTTGGTGCCCTTTACCGCTTCCACCACCGGTACGATATCGATGGCCGGTACGCAGAATACCACATCCACATCCGGGTTCTCACAGAGGGGCTTCAGTGTCTCGCAGAGTGCCACCGCCTGTGAGGGTGTCATATTCATTTTCCAGTTTCCGGCAATAATTTTCTTTCTCATGACTTTCTCTCCTGCTCAACGATCGTTTGCTGCTGCAACACCCGGAAGCTCCTTGCCCTCCAGGAACTCCAGAGAAGCGCCGCCGCCTGTGGAGATATGTGTCATCTTGTCGCCGTAGCCCAGCTGGTTCACAGCTGCTGCGGAATCGCCGCCGCCGATAACTGTGGTTGCCTCGGTCTCAGCCAGAGCCTTTGCCACTTCCTTGGTGCCGGCTGCCAGTACAGGGTTCTCGAACACACCCATCGGTCCGTTCCAAACCACGGTCTTCGCAGACTTCACAGCCTCAGCATAGAGAGCCTGGGTCTTCGGTCCGATATCCATGCCCATCTTGTCTGCCGGGATCTTGTCGATGTCTACAACCTCGGTTGCGATATCCGGATCATCGATGGGGTCAGGGAATGCAGAAGTAACAACAGTATCTACCGGAAGCAGGAGCTTCTTGCCGAGCTTCTCTGCCTTCTCGATCATTTCCTTGCAGTACTCTACCTTGGTCTCGTCGCAGAGGGACTTTCCGATCTCATAGCCCTGTGCCTTCACGAAGGTGAACATCATGCCGCCGCCGATGATCAGGGTATCGCACTTCTCCAGAAGGTTGGAGATTACGTTCAGCTTGTCTACGATCTTGGCACCGCCAAGGATAGCCACGAAGGGTCTCTCCGGATTCTCCACAGCCTGGCCCAGGAACTTGATCTCCTTCTGCATGAGGTAACCAACCACTGCCGGTCCGTCGATGAACTGGGTTACGCCGACATTGGAGCAGTGTGCTCTGTGAGCGGTACCGAAGGCATCGTCAACATAAACATCTGCAAGAGAAGCCAGATCCTTGGAGAAGGCCTCGCCGTTCTTGGTCTCCTCGGCTCTGTAACGGGTGTTCTCCAGGAGAACCACATCGCCGTCCTTCATAGCAGCTACAGCGGCGCGGGCATTCTCACCGACAACCTCCGGATCTGCTGCAAACTTCACCTCCTGACCCAGGAGCTCGCTCAGGCGCTTCGCCACCGGTGCCAGTGTCTTTGTCTTCTTATCTTCCTCTGTCTTTACCTTGCCCAGGTGAGAGCAAAGGATCACCTTGCCGCCGTC
>CAVELT010000044.1:0-4289 GCA_963616545.1 Dysosmobacter segnis
TCGGAGCCGTCCTTGATCTTCGGGAAGGCAATGACATCACGGATGGTATCGGAGCCCACCATCCACATGGCCAGACGATCCAGACCGTAGGCAAGACCGGCATGAGGCGGTACGCCGTACTTGAAGGCCTGCATCAGGAAGCCGAACTGCTCGTTGGCACGCTCCGGTGTGAAATCCAGCTTTTCCAGCATTTTTTCCTGAACGTCAGCCTGATGGATACGCACGGAACCGCCGCCGAGCTCAGTACCGTTCAGCACGATATCGTAGGCCTTGGCGCGCACTGCTCCCTGGTCGGTATCCACCAGCGGCAGATCCTCCTCCATGGGCATGGTGAAGGGATGGTGCATGGCCTGGAAACGGCCCAGCTCCTCAGACCACTCGAACATGGGGAACTCGGTTACCCAGAGGAACTTCCATGCCTTCCGGTCGATGAGCTCCAGATCCTTGCCCAGGGCGAGACGCAGCGCACCCAGCGCACTCCATACTGTGGTCTTCTTAGTGTCGGATACGAACATCAGCAGGTCACCCGGCTCTGCACCCATGGCAGCCACCAGAGCAGACAGCTCATCCTCCGTCATGAACTTGGCGAAGCTGGACTTGTAGGTGCCGTCTTCATTGACACAGAGGTACGCCAGACCCTTCGCACCGTAGCCCTTCACGAGCTCGGTATAGGCATCGATATGCTTTCTCGGCATATGCGCCTGTCCCTTGACGCAGAGGCCCTTGATGACGCCGCCGTCCTTCGCACAGTTGGCGAAGACACCGAAGCCGCAGTCCTTTACGACATCCGTCACATCCTGCAGCAGCAGCTCGAAGCGCATATCCGGCTTATCGGAGCCGTAACGGTTCATGGCATCGATCCAGCTCATGCGCTGAATCGGCAGCTGCACATCCACATCGCAGACCTCCTTGAAGAGGAACTTCAGAAGGCGCTCATTGACCTCCAGTACATCCTCCACATCCACGAAGGAAAGCTCCATATCCACCTGGGTGAACTCCGGCTGACGGTCTGCACGGAGATCCTCGTCACGATAGCAGCGGGCCAGCTGGAAGTAACGGTCGAAGCCGGATACCATCAGAAGCTGCTTCAGAAGCTGCGGGCTCTGGGGCAGGGCATAGAAGCTGCCGTGGTGAAGGCGGCTCGGCACCAGGAAGTCCCGGGCGCCCTCCGGTGTGGACTTAATGAGCGTCGGCGTTTCAATCTCCAGGAAGCCGTTTTCAGTCATGAACTGACGGATCAGGAAGGCAATTCTGGCTCTCGTCATGATGCGGTTCCGCAGCTCCGGACGGCGAAGGTCCAGATAGCGGTACTTGAGACGGATGTCCTCCTTGGTCTTGATGCCGTCCTCGATGGGGAACGGCGGCACCTCAGACTCCGCCAGAATGCGGAGTGCCCGGGCACTGATCTCGATATTGCCGGTGGCCATCTCTGCATTGGCATCCTTGCCTCTGGAACGGACAATGCCGGTGACGGCGATGACGAACTCGGAACGCAGCTTGGCCGCCTTCTCGAATACCTCTGCACCGCAGTCGCTTTCCTCAAACACGATCTGCAGAATGCCGGAACGGTCCCGGAGATCTGTAAAGATCAGTCCGCCCTTATTTCTGGACTTCTGCACCCAGCCCATCATCGTCACCTCGCGGCCGATGCTCTCCTCTGTAAGCTCTGTACATCTGCACGTTCTGTGCAGGCCCTTCATTGACTCTGCCATAACTCTATGGTCCTTCCTTTCATATCCAACAGGCGCAGCGACAGTTTGTCTGACGGGCCCCCGCCGGATTATTTTAGTTCATTCTGATAGAACTCCCGGAATGCGGTATAGCCCTCTTCACTGAGCTGCTCCTTCTGGAACTTCTTATTCTTATTCATGCGGGAAACCAGCACGGTCTTGCCCTGCTGCCGGAGTGCCATGGCCTCGGCAATGGCCTCACCGGTCTTCTCCGCGCTGAGATTCTTGTCCAGCAGGAAGGCCAGCTTCTCGCCGGTCTCCGGTGCCTTCTCCTCCGCATCCATCATGATGGTGATGATGCGCTCAAAGCCGATGGAGAAGCCCACCGCCGGGGTATCCTGTCCGGTGAAGCGTCCCACCATGCGGTCATAGCGTCCGCCGCCGCCGACAGAGCCGGAAAAGCCCTCCGCACGGATCTCGAAGATCGGTCCGGTATAGTAGCCCATGCCCCGCACCAGTGTGGGATCAAAGGCGATCTCGGTCTTCACAGCAGACACACGCTCTACCGCCTCCACGATCTCCGCGAGATTCCCGGCAACCCCCGCCGGCAGCATTTCCCCAAGGGTACTGCCCAGCCGGCGAATGTCTTCGGCGTGGGTGCCGGTTTCAGCCAGCAGTGCCTGGTAGCGGTCAATCACAGACTCCTCATAGCCGAGCGACAGGAGCTCCGCCTTGACGCCCTCGCTGCCGATCTTGTCGGCCTTGTCCAGGGTGATGCAGACCTTCTCGAAATCCGCCTCCGGGAAGCCGGCATAGCGCTGCAGGCCCCGCAGGATCTCGCGGTCGTTGATCACGATATGGAAATGATACTTCTCACCGAAGCCGATGCGGTTCAGCAGCGTGCTGATGGCCAGGATCAGCTCAATCTCCGAGAGGTTGCTGGCATCGCCGAAGATGTCGATATCTGTCTGATAGAACTCCCGGAAGCGGCCCTTCTGGGGACGGTCTGCCCGGAACACGGGACCGATCTGCAGTGCCTTGAAGGGGCTCGGCAGGCTGGCCTGGTTCTGGGCATAGAAGCGGGACAGGGGAAGGGTCAGGTCATAGCGAAGACCGCTGTCTGCCAGTCCGTCCGCATCGCCCTGCGCCACGGCGCTTTCCAGCTTCTCGCCGCGCTTCATCACCTTGAAGATCAGCTTCTCATTGTCGCCGCCCTGCTTCGACTGCAGGTTTTCGATATGCTCCACCACCGGGGTCTCGATCTCGGTGAAGCCGAACTCCCGGTAGGTGCGCCGGATCTCAGAAAGCACATACTGCCGGAGCGCCATCTCGCGCGGCAGCACATCCTTCATGCCGGTAACCGGCTTTTTCTTTAATGCCATATTGCTCTCCTAATAAGGTGTATTACAGATATTTCTTCATGGTATCGTCGATGTCCAGGGTCGCGAAGTAATCGCGGTCGGTCTGGGCACGGCGGATCAGCTTCACAGAGCCGTCCTCCCGCAGCAGAAGCTCTGCGCTCCAGAGCTTGCCGTTGTAGTTGTAGCCCATGGCAAAGCCGTGCGCACCGGCGTCATGAATGAAGAGATAATCACCCTTCTCCAGCACCGGCAGCTGACGGTCAACCGCAAACTTGTCGTTGTTCTCGCAGAGGGAGCCGGTCACATCATAGGTCTCCTCACAGGGCTTGTCTTCCTTGCCCAGCACGGTGATGTGGTGGTAAGCCCCGTACATGGCGGGCCGCATCAGGTTCACAGCACAGGCATCCACACCAGCATAATGCTTGTAGGTCTCCTTGAAGTGGATAACCTTGGTGACGAGCGCACCGTAGGGTGCCAGCATGAAGCGTCCAAGCTCCGTGAAGATCCGGATATGATCCAGTCCGTGGGGCTTCAGGATCTCGTCATAGACCTGATGCACGCCCTCTCCGATGACCTGAATGTCATTCTCGGTCTGCTCCGGCTTGTAGGCCACGCCGATACCGCCGGACAGGTTAATGAAGTCGAGCTCTACATCACACTCTTCCTTGATTCTGACGGCCAGCTCGAAAAGCTGCTTGGCCAGCGTCGGATAATAATCATTGGTTACAGTATTGGAAGCCAGGAAGGCGTGAATGCCGAAATGCTTCACGCCCTCGGCCTTCAGGATCCGGTAGCCCTCCAGGATCTGCTCTGTGGTCATGCCGTACTTGGCATCCTGGGGATTGTCCATGATGGTATTGGCGATCTTGAAATATCCGCCCGGGTTGTAACGGAGGCACATGGTCTCCGGGAAATGTCCCAGCGTCTCCTTCAGCTCGGCGATGTTGGAAAAATCATCCAGATTGATGATGGCGCCCAGCTCCTCGGCCAGCTTGTACTCAGAAAGCGGTGTATCGTTGGAGGAGAACATGATCTCCTGTCCGCGGAAGCCGCAGGCCTCAGACATTTCCAGCTCTGTACGGGAGGAGCAGTCGGTACCGCAGCCCTCCTCCTTCAGAATCTTCAGAATGCTGGGATTCGGTGTTGCTTTCACAGCGAAATACTCACGGAAGCCCTCATTCCAGGAAAAGGCCCGGTAAAGGCGGCGCGCATTCTCCCGAATGCCCTTCTCGTCATAGAGATAGAAGGGGGTGGGGTA
>CAVELT010000045.1:0-7003 GCA_963616545.1 Dysosmobacter segnis
GTCCGCATGGAGGGCAAGGAGTATGTGATGCAGGACGGCGATGTGGTGCTGTTCCGCTTCAACGTCTGAGTCCGCGCCGCGGGGATTCGGCAGCGGAAGACCGTCAGTATAAAATTGAACACAAAGAGTGTATCTCAGCAGCCGTTTTGCAGAGATATGCTCTTTTTTTATTTAATCGCCCATTTCGCCTTGACGATTTCTTTTATGAAAGGCATAATGATAGCACGAGTGGGAAAAAGTGGTAGAAAGTGGTAGCGAAGAGATGTTTACGGGTGAATATCATCACAACTTGGATGCAAAGGGGCGAATGATTATCCCGGTAAAGTTTCGCGACGAGCTGAACGGTGAGTTTGTGATTACCAGCTCTCTGGACGGCTGTCTTTCCATGTATGCCCCTGCGGAGTGGCAGATTCTGGAAAACAAGCTGAATGCCCTGCCCATGACCAATCAGAAGGCCAGAAAGCTGAAGCGCTTCCTGCTGGGAAGTGCTGTGAGCTGCGAGCTGGACAAGCAGGGGAGAATTCTTATTCCCCAGGTGCTGCGGGACAAGATTCAGCTGAAGAAGGATGTCACGCTGGTGGGCGTCGGTGATCATATCGAGATCTGGGCAAGCGAGAAGTGGGAAGAGGAAAATGATTTCTCGGATTCTCTGGAGCTTGCCGAGGATATGGAGGGACTGGGAATTTGACCTTTCAACATTACAGTGTGCTGCTGCAGGAAACCATAGAGGGACTGAAGATCCGGCCGGACGGCATTTACGTGGACGGCACCCTGGGCGGCGGCGGACATGCCCTGGAGGTCGCGAAGCGGCTGACAGCCGGGGGACGTCTCATCGGCATCGATCAGGATGCAGACGCCATCCGGGCGGCGACAGAGCGGCTTCAGGACTACAGTGACCGCGTCAGCATCGTACGGAACAACTACGAAAACTTTCATCAGGTGCTGCAGGAGCTCTCCATTGCGCAGGCGGACGGTATCTATCTGGATCTCGGCGTGTCCAGCTACCAGCTGGATGAGGGAGAACGAGGCTTTTCCTATCGCGTGGATGCACCGCTGGACATGCGGATGGATCAGAGAAATCCCGTGACGGCAGCCGACATTGTCAACGACTACAGTGAGGCGGAGCTTTTTCACATGATCCGGAACTACGGAGAGGATCGCTTCGCGCAGAACATCGCAAAGCACATTGTCGCGTACCGGCAGAACAAGCGCATTGAGAGCACACTGGAGCTTGCCGACATTATCTCGGGAGCAATTCCGGCCAGGATCCGGGCGACCTCCGGCCACCCGGCCAAGCGCACCTTCCAGGCCATCCGGATCGAGCTGAACCGGGAGCTGGATGTGCTGGAAAACACACTGGACCAGATGATCGATGACCTTCGCGAGGGAGGACGCCTCTGCGTCATTACCTTCCATTCGCTGGAGGACCGCATCGTCAAGAACAAATTCAGAACGGCGGAGAAGCCCTGCATCTGTCCGCCGGAATTTCCGGTCTGCACCTGCGGACGGAAATCCAGGGGCCGCGTCATTACCAGAAAGCCGATTCTGCCGTCAGCGGAGGAGCTTTCTGAAAACAGAAGATCCCAGAGCGCGAAGCTCCGCATCTTCGAGAAGCATACGGAATAGGGGAAGTGAGTATTATGGCCAGGCACGCAGCAATGAAGAGCCGTACATATGTAGACGGGAATACCGTTCGGAAAACGGTGCCCGCAAGAACTCTGCCGAAGCGGGTATCCCGCAGCAGAGAGGCGCGGCTTGCGGCCTATCATCGGCAGCAGCTGGAGCGGGAAAAGCTCTATGAGGCACAGCAGAAGCGGCTTCGCCGGAAGACTATGGGCATTGATGCCCTGTCATTGGCGGCCCTGCTGCTGGCTTCCGGTGTGACGCTGTGGCTTTGCTTCAGCTACATTCAGCTGCAGACAGAAATCAATACCCATATTTCCTCCATTGAGAAGAAGAGCTCGGAGCTGGAGAAGCTGAAGTCGGAGAACGATGCGCTCCAGAGCTCAATCGACACCTCTGTCGACCTGAATGAAGTCTATCGTGTGGCAACACAGGAGCTGGGTATGGTATATGCAGATCAGGACCAGGTGATTACCTACAGCAAGACGGAAAGCGGGTATGTAAGACAGTATGAGGACATTCCACAGAACTGATAAGCATCGGGAAAAGCGGCGGGCGAAGATCCTGCCGCTTTATATGCAGAAGAAGCTGGCTGTCACACTGAGTGTGATAATGCTGGCTTTCATTGCGCTTATAGCCGTGATTTATCAGCTGGTGCAGAACAACAACGATGATTACAACAAAATCGTCCTTTCCCAGCGGCAGGCGGCCTATGATTCCAGAACCCTGCCGGCCAAGCGCGGGGACATTATGGACCGGAACGGCACGATACTGGCCACCAGCACCAAGGTCTACAATCTGATCCTGGATCCGAAGGTGATCTATTCCCGGGAGGACGGCCGCTATGTGGAGGCCACCATCCAGGGACTGGCCGATTACTTCGGCTATGATGCCGCAGAGCTCCGGCAGCTGCTGGAGGAGAAGAAGGACAAGTCCTACATCAAGTACCAGAAGCAGCTGAGCTATGACGACAAGGCGGGCTTCACCAAGTACCAGGAGGAGCAGAACAAGGCCTATGCGAAGAGCGGCGACAACAGCCGCATCAAGGGCGTCTGGTTTGAGGAGGAGTACAAGCGGACCTATCCCTATAACTCTCTGGCCTGCAACGTCATCGGCTTTGCCGGCGGCGACGGCAGCACCGGTACCGGCGGCGTGGAGCAGTATTATAATGACACGCTGACGGGAACGGACGGCCGGGAGTACGGCTATCTGGATGAGGACACCAAGCTGCAGTCGGTGCTGAAGGAGGCAACGGACGGCAACAGTTTGAAAACCACCATCAACACCAATATTCAGATGTCGGCGGAGAAGTATCTGAAGGAGTGGCAGACCGAGGATGTCGGCTCCAAGAATGCGGCGGCCATCGTCATGGACCCGAAGACGGGGGAGGTGCTGGCCATGGTCAGCACGAATCAGTACGATCTCAACAATCCCCGGGAGCTGGACAGCAGTGTATACACGGATGCGTATCTGATGGAGCTCGGCCGGAAGGAGGCCGTGGGCGTTTATAAGCGTGAGCATCCGGACGAGGCAGAGATCACCGAGGCGGATGTCTCGAAATATTACACGGACGAGGAGATCAAGTCCTACGGACAGCAGGTGGCCTGGAATCAGGTATGGAGAAACTTCACGATCTCCGATACCTACGAGCCGGGCTCTACCTTTAAGCCCTTCACGGTGGCGGCTGCCCTGGAAACCGGCGCCATCACAAAGGACACGGTCTTTGTGTGTGAGGGCTATGTGGAGTTAAATGACGGTATTCATACCTGGCGGATCAAGTGCCACAACTGGGACGGCGACGGACCGCTGAACGCCACGGAGGCGCTGATGCGCTCCTGCAACGTGTATCTCATGAACACAGCCTTTGCCCTGGGCAAGGAAAACTTCGTGAAATATCAGAACCTCTTCGGCTTCGGACAGAAGACCGGCATAGACCTTCCCGGTGAGGCGGACACATCCGGCCTCATCTATACGGCGGATACCCTGGGCAAGACCACGCTGGCCACCAACTCCTTCGGTCAGAACTTCAATGTCACCATGATTCAGATGGCCAGTGCCTACTGCAGCATCCTGAACGGCGGCTCCTATTACCGGCCGCATGTGGTGAAGGAGATCCTGAACAGCAAGGGCACCGTCATCAAGGAGGTGAAGCCGGAGCTGCTGCGCACCACGGTATCCCAGAGCACGGCGGATTTCCTGAAGGAGGCACTCTTCCAGACCGTAGAGGGCGGTACCGGAAAGCTGGCGAAGATCCAGGGCTACCATGTGGGCGGCAAGACGGGAACCGCAGAGAAGCTGCCCCGTTCGGCCAAGAACTATCTCGTGTCCTTCTGCGGCTTTGCGCCGGTGGAGGATCCGCAGGTTCTGGTTTATGTGGTGGTGGACCAGCCGAATCTGCCGGGTGAGGCCCAGGCAACGGCATCCTTTGCCATTAAGATTGAACAGAAGATTATGAATGACGCGCTGCAGTTCCTGAACATCCCGGCCCAGGGAGAAACGGATCCGGAGAATTCCGTCAACAAGGGACTCTCCGCCGGCGAAGAGGGCATCGGCACGGAGGCACTGGGAAGTCAGGCATCCGGTCAGGACAGCACGACAGAAGGCAGCGGAAACGGTGAAACTGCCGAGACAGAGACCCGTGAGACGGAACCCATCAGCGTGGAGAGCGTAGCCTCCGGCGGTGATGACATTCCGGAGCTGGCACCCAATGCAGAAGAATCCTCGGCGGAGGGAGGCACGGCTGCTGCATCGACAGAAGAGAGTACAGGTGAATAAACATGAAGGTATCTTATTTTGATTTTATCGGCGCATCACTGCTCGGCTTTTTGCTGGCGGTGCTGCTGCTGCCGAAGGCCATTCCCCTTCTGCACCGGCTGAAGTTCGGCCAGGAGGTGCGGGAGGACGGCCCGCAGGCGCATCTCAAGAAGCAGGGAACCCCCACCATGGGCGGCATTGTCTTTATTCTGACCATCCTTGTTGTGGGACTGCTGTTTTCGCTGAAGTCCCCCCGGATCCTGCCGGTGCTGTTTCTGACCGTCGGCTTCGGCGCAGTGGGTTTTGTGGATGATTATCTGAAGGTGGTGAAGCATCAGTCTGAGGGCTTCAAGCCGAAGCAGAAGTTTGTCTGCCAGCTGGTGCTGACGCTGCTGTTCGCCTTTTACCTGTATCTGTCCCCGAGCTACAGCTGCGAGATGCAGATCCCCTTTACGGAGATCCGGCTGCAGCTGGGCGTGCTGTACATTCCGGCGGTGCTCTTCATTGTGACGGCCACCGACAACGGCTGCAACTTTACGGACGGTCTGGACGGCCTCTGCTCCTCCGTGACAGCGGTGATTGCGCTCTTCCTGGGCATGGTCTCCCTGTACTTTGAGGGCGGTGCCCTGTCTCCGGTCTGCGGTGCGGTGCTGGGCAGTCTCTTGGGCTTCCTCTGCTTCAACAGCTATCCCGCGAAGCTCTTTATGGGAGATACCGGCAGTCTGGCCCTGGGCGGCTTTGTGTCGGCAGCAGCACTGGAAATGAACATTCCCCTGTTTATCCCGCTGTTTGCCTTCATCTATCTGATCGAGGTGCTGTCGGTGATCATACAGGTGACGTATTTCAAGAAAACCCACGGCAAGCGGATCTTCCGCATGGCCCCCATTCATCATCATTTTGAGCTGGGCGGCTGGTCGGAGACCCGGGTTGTGACGGTATTTACGGCGGTGACCATACTTCTGAGCATGCTGGCCTTTGCCGGCATTCGCTGAGAACACGGAGAAAGAAGGAAGATAAAATGGCTGAGAAAAAGGTGCTGGTGCTGGGAACAGGAAAGAGCGGCATTGCTGCGGCGAAGCTGCTTCTGGCAAAGGGCGAGCAGGTGATCCTCTTTGATTCCAATGCGGAGCTGGATGCGGCGAAGCTCCTCGGAAATTTTGCGGCGTCTGCCGACATTTCCCTCCTGAAGGGAGAGCTTCCGGCAGAAGCGCTGACCGATATTGACTATTGTGTGGTGAGTCCGGGCATTCCCCTCGACAAGCCCTTTGTGGAGGCCGTGAAGGCGGCCGGTATTCCTCTTTGGGGAGAGCTGGAGCTGGCCTATCGGAATGCGAAGGGTGCACTCTGTGCGGTGACCGGCACCAACGGCAAGACCACCACGGTTTCCCTCATCGGTGCGATCCTCCGGGCGCATTTTCAGGATGTGCATGTCCTCGGCAACATCGGCGAGCCCTATACGGCAGAGGCACTGGATATGACGGCGGATTCCGTGACGGTGCTGGAGGTCAGCTCCTTCCAGCTGGAGACCGCAGAGACCTTCCATCCCCAGGTAACGGCCATCACCAACATTACCCCGGATCATCTGGACCGCCACAAAACCATGGAAAACTATATCGCGGTGAAGGAGTCCATTACCAGGAACCAGACAGAAAACGAGTATGTGGTGCTCAATTACGAGGATCCGGAGCTCCGGAGCTTCGGAGAGGGTAATGCTGTTGTGCCGAAGGTGCTGTGGTTCTCCAGTCTTCACGAGCTGCCCGAGGGACTGTATGTGAAGGATGAGGCGGTTCACTATCGTCATAACGGAGAGGATCAGACCCTTTTCAATGTCCATGAGCTGGTGCTGCTGGGCAAGCATAATTATGAAAATGTGATGTGCGCTGTCGGTGTGACGCTGCACATGGGTGTGCCCATGGAGACCATCGTCCGGGTCTGCAAGGCCTTTCAGCCTGTGGAGCACCGCATTGAATTTGTGCGGGAGCGTCAGGGCGTGCGGTACTACAACGATTCCAAGGGCACCAATGTGGATGCGGCGGTACAGGCCCTGCGGGCTATGCCTGGTCCGGTTATTCTCATCGGCGGCGGCTATGACAAGCATGTGTCCTTTGCGGACTGGGTGAAGGAATTCGACGGCCGGGTGAAGAAGCTGGTGCTGCTGGGACAGACCCGGGAGCAGATCGCGGAGACGGCGAGAGCACACGGATTTACGGAGATCAGCTTTGCCGAGGACATGAAGGATGCAGTGGCACAGTGCGCTTTGGCGGCCGAGGCAGGCGATTATGTATTGCTGAGCCCTGCTTGTGCCAGCTGGGGCATGTTCCCGAACTATGAGGAACGGGGACGGATATTCAAGGATTGTGTAAGAGAGCTTTCGTAAAGGAAGAGCGGCGGAGACAAAGGAGGAAGCGGGTTGGAAAAACAGAAGAAACGAAAGCGGTTCTATGACTACAGCTTTCTGTTTGCGGTGCTGTTCATTACGGGCTTCGGCATGCTGATGATGTATTCGGCCTCCAGCTATTCTGCCCAGAACCAGCTGAACAATGCCCAGTACTACCTGCACCGGCAGATGATCTTTGCCGGGGGCGGCATTGTGCTTATGCTGGCGGTTTCCAAAATGGATTATCAT
>CAVELT010000045.1:7462-13967 GCA_963616545.1 Dysosmobacter segnis
GCCTGGCGGGATCCGTCCAACTACATTGATGACACCTATCAGACCATCCAGGGACTCTATGCCATCGGCTCCGGCGGTATTTTCGGCAAGGGACTGGGAGAATCCATTCAGAAGTTCCTGATCCCGGAGGCCCAGAATGATATGATCTTCACCATCATCTGTGAGGAGCTGGGGCTTTTCGGCGCGGTTTCCCTGATTCTTATTTATGCCTTTATCATTTACCGGCTCTATAACATCGCAAGGAATGCCAAGGATCTCTTCGGCTCCATGCTGGTGATCGGGGTCATGGTGCACATCGCCCTGCAGGCCGTACTGAACATTGCGGTGGCGACCAATTCCATTCCGAATACCGGCGTTACCCTGCCCTTCGTCAGCTACGGCGGTACCTCGCTGGTGCTGCTGCTCCTGGAATGCGGCATGTGCCTGTCGGTGTCCGGACAGATCGAAATCGAGTAATACAGAGCATGCGGGAAAGGAGGCAGCGTGTATTTCGACGAAGAAAGAGAAAAAGTCAAAAGGCTGCTCCGCATGGGCATTCTGGTGATCGTGCTCCTGGTGGCGGTGATTCTGGCCAGCGCCCGTTTTCAGCGCTACAAGGTCATAGGCAATACCCGCTATACAGAGGATCAGGTGCTGCAGATGGTATTTTCGGATTCCTGGGATACCAATTCCTTTTATCAGTTTCTCCGGGAGCGCTTCAAAAGCCATAAGGCGCTGCCCTTTATTGAAAAGTATGAGCTGCACTGGACGGCGCCGCTTTCCATCGAGGTCATTGTCTATGAGAAAAATGTGGTGGGCTATGTGGATTACATGTCCAGCCATATGTATTTCGACAAGGACGGCATCGTGGTGGAATCCACGAAAAACCGCCTGGAGGGCATTCCGGAGATCACGGGACTCAGCTTCGGCTCTATCGTGCTCTACCAGCCCCTGCCGGTGAAGAACAAGGCTGTGTTCAATGACATTCTGAATCTGACCGGGGCACTGTCCTCATACCAGATTCAATGCGACAGTATACAATATGACGATTTTCTCAATGCCACACTGCGGATCGGAGATCTGAAGGTTTCGCTCGGACAGAATGACAACATGGAAATGAAGATCTCGACGCTCAACGACATCCTGCCGAAGCTGGCGGGACGAAAGGGTACTCTGGATCTCTCTACCTATGCGGAGCATCCGGACCGGGAGGAGTATATTTTCCATGATGGAGCTTAAGGACATCAAAAACCCCGTTCTCCGGACGCTGGCAGAGTACGGGCTGATTACGGTCAGCATCTGGATCATGGTGATCGGCATTTACTTTTTCAAGTTTCCGAATCACTTTGCCTTCGGCGGCGTGACGGGCTTTTCCACGGTATTCAGTCAGCTCCTGCACTGCTCGGCAAGTATGTTCACCAATGTCGCGAACTACGGTCTCCTGCTGCTGGGCTTCATTTTCCTGGGAAAGAATGTGGGCACCCGGACGGTGTATGCCACGGTCATTATGTCCGTCAGCCTCCAGCTTTTGGATATGCTGGTGCCCATGACCGGGACCCTGACGGACCAGCCCATACTGGAGCTGGTGTTTGCCATCATGCTGCCGGCTGTCGGATCGGCCATTCTCTTTGATATCGGCGCTTCCTCCGGGGGCACCGATGTGATCGCCATGATTCTGAAGAAGTATACCAGCATGGACATCGGCACGGCCCTTATGGCGGCGGATGTGGCGGCAGTGGTCCTGTCCTTTGTGATGTACGGCCCGTCCACGGGCCTCTTTTCCGTCCTGGGCCTCGTGGCCAAGTCTCTGGTGGTGGACGGGGTCATCGAGAACATGAACCTGTGCAAATGCTTCAACATCATCTGCGAGAATCCTAAGCCCATCTGTGACTTCATCATCCATGATCTGAAGCGCAGCGCCACCACCTTTGAGGCAAAGGGCGCCTATACGGACCGCAGGAAAACCATCATTATGACCACCATGCGGCGTGGTCAGGCCATCCGCCTCCGGAATTTTATCCGGAAGACGGAGCCGACGGCCTTCATCATGATCACCAATTCCAGTGAGATCATCGGCAAGGGCTTCAGCTCGGTATAAACCTGCGGTCCTTCCCCTATTCCCCATATAAAACCCCGAGGCAGCAGGCAAAGATGCAGCATATGCATTTTTGCCTGTTGCTATTTTGACGCGTTCCGAGTATATTTATTTCGCGTGCAGCTATTTACAAATAGAAAAATCTATCTATAATAAAATAGTTCTTTAAGCAGGTTAAATACTTTATAAGGTTATACATATCAGAAGATCTAAGGAGGAGATTATGCTCGAAATTAAACTTCCTGAGTCCGAGGCAGCTGCAAAGATTATTGTGGTTGGTGTAGGCGGTGCAGGCAACAACGCAGTAAACAGAATGGTGGACGAAGGAATCATCGGTGTTGAATTTATCGGTGTCAACACAGACAAGCAGGCTCTTCAGTTCAGTAAGGCTCCCACTGCCATGCAGATCGGCGAGAAGCTGACCAAGGGACTTGGCTGCGGCGGCAGACCGGAAATCGGCACCAAGGCAGCAGAGGAGAGTGCAGAGGACATCACAGCAGCGCTGCAGGGCGCAGACATGGTATTCGTGACCTGCGGTATGGGCGGCGGTACCGGAACCGGTGCGGCACCCGTGATTGCCAGAATTGCCAAGGAGATGGGCATCCTGACCGTCGGCGTTGTGACCAAGCCCTTTAAGTTCGAGGCAAGACAGCGTATGGCCAATGCTCTGAAGGGAATTGAGACCCTGAAGGATTCCGTGGATACGCTGATCGTGATCCCCAATGATCGTCTTCTGGAGATCGTTGACCGCAGAACCACCATGCCGGATGCCCTGAAGAAGGCAGACGAGGTGCTGCAGCAGGCTGTACAGGGCATCACCGATCTGATCAATGTGCCCGGTCTCATCAATCTGGACTTTGCCGATGTTTCCTCCGTTATGAAGGACAGAGGCATCGCACACGTAGGTATCGGCAAGGCGAAGGGCGACGAGAAGGCCATCGAGGCTGTGAAGGCCGCTATTTCTTCTCCGCTGCTGGAGACCACCATCGAGGGTGCAAGCGATGTGATCATCAATATCTCCGGCGACATCAGCCTGGTAGAGGCCAACGAGGCCGCTTCCTTCGTGGAGGAGCTGGCAGGCGAGAATGCCAACATTATCTTCGGTGCCATGTATGATGAGAATGCCCAGGACGAGGCAAGCATCACTGTGATCGCCACCGGCATCAAGGATGTATCCTCTCAGGAGGCAGCACCCAAGAAGCCGGCAGCAGAGACCGCTGCACCCCAGGCCAAGACCCCGCTTCCTTCCTTCCTGACGGGCAATGCAGGCGCTTCTGCTTTCCAGACCCGCCCGGCAGCTGTGAACCCGGCACCGGCAGCAGAGGCTCCGGCAGCACATACCGAGCCGGCTATGCCGTCCTTCCTGCAGCAGAGTCAGAGACCCCAGGCAGCAAAGGAGATGTCCATTGACATTCCCGACTTCCTGAAAAACAGAAGATAAGCTGTGCGGTAAGCCAAACACAGAAACAATAGGCTATGTCTTACGGGCATAGCTTTTTGCATGTTTACAGAAAAGGATAATGGAGAGGCCGATGGCAAATTTAAAAGAAGAAATCGAGAAGAGACGTACCTTTGCAATCATATCTCACCCGGATGCGGGTAAAACCACACTGACAGAGAAGTTCCTGCTGTACGGCGGCGCCATCAACCTGGCCGGTACCGTCAAGGGACGGAAGGCCAGCAAGCATGCGGTGTCCGACTGGATGGAGATCGAGAAGGAGAGAGGTATCTCCGTGACCTCCTCCGTGCTGCAGTTCAACTACGAGGGGAAGTGCATCAACATTCTGGATACACCGGGACACCAGGACTTCTCCGAGGATACCTACAGAACCCTGATGGCGGCAGACAGTGCGGTCATGGTCATCGACGGCGCGAAGGGCGTAGAGCCTCAGACCATCAAGCTGTTTAAGGTCTGCGTCATGCGGCACATTCCCATCTTCACCTTCATCAATAAGTTTGACCGTGAGGCCCGGGATCCCTACGAGCTGCTGGACGAGATCGAGGACGTGCTGGGCATCCGCACCTGCCCCGTGAACTGGCCCATCGGCTGCGGCCACAACTTCAAGGGTGTCTTCGACCGGCAGTCCCGGCAGGTGGATCTCTTCAAGGCCAATGCCGGCGGCACCAAGGAGGTGGAGACCAGCACCTATACGCTGGATGACCCGGCGCTTCCGGATCTGCTGACGCAGGAATATCATGAGAAGCTCATGGAGGATCTGGAGCTGCTGGACGGTGCCTCCGACGACTTCGACCAGGAGCGCATCAACAACGGTGATCTGACACCGGTGTTCTTCGGCTCGGCGCTCACAAACTTCGGTGTGCAGACCTTCCTGGAGCACTTCCTCCGCATGACGCTGCCGCCGCTGCCCCGGAAATCCGATCAGGGCATCGTGGATCCGGTGGAGGAGAGCTTCTCTGCCTTTGTGTTCAAGATCCAGGCCAACATGGATCCCCGGCATCGTGACCGTGTGGCCTTCATGCGCATCTGCTCCGGCGAGTTCGATGCGGGCATGGAGGTGAATCACATTCAGGGCGGCCGGAAGGTGAAGCTTTCCCAGCCGACCCAGATGATGGCGGATGAGCGGAAGATCGTGGACAAGGCCTATGCCGGCGATATTATCGGCATCTTCGATCCGGGCATTTTCTCCATCGGCGATACCCTGGAGCTCTCCAACAAGAAGTTTCGCTTTGAGGGCATTCCCACCTTCGCACCGGAGCATTTCGCCCGGGTGCGGCAGATCGACACCATGAAGCGGAAGCAGTTCCTGAAGGGCGTTTCCCAGATCGCCCAGGAGGGCGCCATCCAGATCTTCCAGGAGTACCATACCGGTATGGAGGAGATCATTGTGGGCGTTGTGGGTGTGCTGCAGTTTGAGGTGCTGACCTATCGTCTGAAGAACGAGTACAATGTAGACGTCCGTATGGAGGTGCTGCCCTACGAGTACATCCGCTGGATCAAAAACTGGACCGAGGTGGATGTGGAGCATATCGAGGGTACCTCGGATATGAAGCTGGTGAAGGATCTGAAGGATCAGCCCCTGCTGCTTTTTGCGCATGAGTGGTCTGTGGGCATGGTGCTGGATCGGAACAAGGGTCTGGAGCTGACAGAGTTTTCAAAGAACTGACGGAGAAAACAGAGCTGGGAAGCCGAACGGCTTCCGAAGGAGGATTTGTCATGAATGAGAAGGTAAATGCGTGGCTGGACGCCCATCAGGCGGAGCTTTTGAAGGATATCGCGGATTTCTGCGCCATTCCCTCGGTGAAGGGAGAGGCGGCGCCGGGAATGCCCTTCGGCAAGGGCCCCTGCGAGGCACTGCAGTTCGGTGCAGCGCTCTGCGCGCGTTACGGCTTTGCCGTGAAGAATTATGACAACTATGTGGCGGCAGCAGATCTCGATCAGAGTCTGCCTCGTTCTCTGGATATCCTGGCGCATACCGATGTGGTGCCGGCCGGAGAGGGTTGGACCGTGACCGAGCCCTTCAAGGTGGTAGAAAAGGACGGCCGTCTCTATGGCCGCGGCACCTCCGACGACAAGGGACCGCTGCTCTGCTCCCTCTATGCCATGCGTGCCATTAAGGAGTGCGGCGTTCCGCTGAAGAAGGGCGTTCGCCTCATCATGGGCGCCGATGAGGAATGCGGCTCCGAAGACATTGCCTACTATTATCAGCAGGAGCCGGAGGCGGAGATGACCTTCTCGCCGGACGGCGAGTTCCCGCTGATCAACATTGAGAAGGGCCAGTTCAAGGGAAGACTTTCCCGGCATTTTGCGGAGAGTACCGCAGTGCCTCGCCTGCTTTCTCTGGAGGCCGGTGTGGCCGTGAATGCGGTGCCGCAGAAGGCCGTGCTCCGTTTCGAGGGACTGGATCTCGGAAGCGAGGCGGTGCAGAAGGCCATTGCGGAAATTGAGAGCCTCTGCGATGTGAAGTGCGAGATCGCCGGAAAGGATCAGATCATTGTCTGGGGTGTTTCAGCGCATGCCTCCACACCGGAAACAGGTAAGAATGCGGGACTCGCCGCTGTGCTGCTGACTCTGCAGCAGCCGCTGGCTGACTGCGAAATGCTGGCGCAGCTCCGTAGGCTGCCGGCACTCTTCCCCTACGGGGTGACAGACGGCTCCGGTCTCGGCATCAAAATGGAGGATGCGGAGTCCCATGATCTGACCTGCACACTGGATCTTTATCACGTTGCACCGGACCATATGGCGTTCGACTTTGACGCCCGGACCCCGGTGATGGCCACAAAGGGGAACTGCGAGGACGTAGCAAGAGCTGCCATTGAGGCGGCCGGCTTTGATTTTGCTACCCCGGGCATGATCCCGCCCCACAGAGTGGCAGGAGATTCTGCCTTCGTGAAGACACTGCTGAAGGCCTATGAGGACGTGACAGGACTGCAGGGCGAGTGTCTCGCCATCGGCGGCGGCACCTATGTGCA
>CAVELT010000045.1:14270-16368 GCA_963616545.1 Dysosmobacter segnis
CTGAAAAATATGGGAAAGGTCTTTAAGACCGGCTCCGGTGAGGTACTGGCGCTCGACGACATTAACCTGGATATCCGTGAGGGAAGCATACAGGGCATCATCGGCCTCTCCGGTGCAGGAAAGTCCACCCTGGTGCGCTGCATCAACTATCTGGAGGTGCCCACCAGCGGACAGGTGCTTTTCGAGGGAAAGAGCCTGGGGTCCCTGAAGGGGGCGGAGCTTCGGGAGGTGCGCCGGAAAATGGGCATGATCTTCCAGCAGTTCAATCTGCTGGATCAGCGGAATCTGCTCCGGAATGTGACCTTCCCGCTGGAGATTGCCGGCAGTGACCGGAAGGAAGCAGAGAAGCGGGCCATGGAGCTGCTGGAGCTGGTGGGGCTTGCGGAACGGGCCAAGAATTACCCGGCCCAGCTCTCCGGCGGACAGAAGCAGAGAGTGGCCATTGCCAGAGCGCTGGCCACCAATCCGAAGCTCCTGCTTTGCGATGAGGCCACCTCGGCTCTGGACCCGAAGACCACGAAGCAGATCCTGGCGCTTCTCAAGAAGATCAACCAGGAGATGGGCGTCACCGTCATTGTCATCACACATCAGATGTCGGTGATCGAGGCCATCTGCGATGAGGTCGCCATCATTGACCACTCTCATATTGCAGAGTCCGGTCCGGTGACAGAGGTCTTCAGCAACCCGAAGACGGAGATCGGCCGGAAGCTGATCCTGGGAGACGGGGCAGGCGAGGTGCACTTCGGCAACAACCGGAAGATCCGAATCGTCTTTGACGGTCAGAAGGCGCACGAGCCCATTGTGTCGGATATGATCCTGACCTGCAAGGCCCCGGTCAACATCCTCTTTGCCAATACCAAGCAGGTGGAGGATCAGGCCGTGGGACAGATGCTGATGGAGCTGCCGGAGAACCAGGAGGAGGCGGAGCGCATCACCCATTATCTGCGGGCCAGAGGCATTCGCTTCGAGGAGGTGAAGTAAATGACGGATATGATAAGCATGTATCTGGAGGAGAGCTGGGCAACCATTTATATGACACTGATCTCCAGCGCCATCTCCTATCTGATCGGCATTCCCCTGGGCGTGATCCTGGTGGTGACGGATCGGGACGGCATCGCCCCCTGTCGGCCGCTGCATACGGTGCTGGGCATACTCATCAACATTTTCCGCTCCATTCCGTTTCTGATCCTGCTGGTGATGGTGCTGCCGATCACGAAGTTCCTGGTGCATACGACACTGGGACCGAAGGCCATCATTCCGCCGCTGATCTTTGCTAGCGCGCCCTATATCGGCCGTATGGTGGAGTCCTCTCTGAAGGAGGTCAGCGCCGGGGTCATTGAGGCGGCGAAGTCCATGGGCGCCTCCAACTGGCAGATCATCTGGAAGGTGCTGCTGCCGGAGGCGAAGCCCAGCCTGCTGGTGGGGGCAGCCATCTGCATCACCACCATCCTTTCCTACAGCGCCATGGCCGGCTTTGTCGGCGGCGGCGGTCTGGGTGCCATTGCTCTGAACTACGGCTATTATCGCTACAAGACAGACATCATGCTGATTGCCGTGGCGGTGCTGGTGATCATTGTGCAGATCATTCAGGAATTCTGGATGCGGCTGTCACGGGCGACGGATAAACGGGCACGCTGATGTCCAGGGGTGCCTGTCTGTGCCGCATCGCTGCAGCACATGGTGATGCAGCATAACAAGAGGTAACTCTCCCGGAAACGGGATGATGTATACAGTCCCGCAAGAGGGACAGAAATGAGGAGGAAACAATTATGAAGAAACTTTCACTGGTACTGACAGCCGCTCTGGCTGCAGGCGCACTGGCCGGCTGCGGCAGCAGCACCACAGCTACAACAGCGGCAGCCACCACAGCCGCTGCTGAGGAGAGCACAGCTGCAGGCGCAGAGACTACAGCAGCTGCAGAGGAGAACACAGAGTCCGTATCCATCAAGATCGGTGCATCACCGAGTCCGCACGCAGAGATTCTGGAGGCCGCAAAGGATGCCCTGGCTGCCAAGGGCGTAGACATTGAGGTGGTGACCTACAATGACTATGTACAGCCGAACCTGGCCGTAGAGAACGGCGAGATCGAGGCCAACTA
>CAVELT010000046.1:0-7304 GCA_963616545.1 Dysosmobacter segnis
AATGTACGGCTTCTGCCATCTCCTTAACGTAAGCGCCCACGGAGGCGGGTGCATCCTTGCCGTCCTTGGCCACGAGCTTCATGACAGCGGAGCCCACAATGGCGCCGTCGCTGCAGTCCGCCATCTTCTTTGCCTGGGCCGGGTTCGAAATGCCGAAGCCCACTGCACAGGGCACAGAGGTCACCGACTTCACGAGCTTCACCATGGCGCCGATGTCCGTGGTGATCTCCGAGCGCACGCCGGTGACACCGAGGGAGGACACCACATAAATGAAGCCCCTGGCCTCCTTCGCAATCTCCGTGATTCTGTCCTCTGAGGTGGGCGCGATCATGGAAATGAGATCGATGCCGTACTTCTCTGCCGGCTCCTGGAACTCCTCCTTCTCCTCGAAGGGAACGTCCGGCAGGATCAGTCCGTCAATCCCGGCCGCGGCAGCCCTTTCCATGAACCGATCCGTGCCGTAGGAATAGACGACATTGGCATAGGTCATGTAAACGAAGGGAATGTCGAGCTCTGCCCGCAGCTCCTTCGTCATCTCAAACACCGTGTCCGTGGTGGTGCCGGACTGCAGTGCCCGCAGGTCGGCCTCCATGATCACCGGTCCCTCTGCGGTGGGGTCTGAAAAGGGAATGCCCAGCTCGATGAGATCCGCCCCGTTCTTCGCCATGGCGCGGACGATCTCCTTTGTGGTCTCCAGATCCGGATCTCCACAGGTTACAAACGGAATAAATGCTTTATGCCCCTGAAAGGCCTTCTGAATGCGGCTCATTCTACCAGCTCCTCTCCTCTGAAACGTGCTACAGATACACAGTCCTTGTCTCCTCTGCCGGAGATGTTCACAACGATGATTTTGTCCTTCCCCATGGTGGGCGCCAGCTTCATGGCATGGGCCACGGCATGGGCCGACTCGATGGCCGGAATGATGCCCTCGATCTTCGACAGATACTCAAAGGCCTCCACGGCCTCGCTGTCGGTAACAGGCACATACTGGGCCCGGCCGATGTCATGCAGATAGGCATGCTCCGGTCCGATGCCCGGGTAGTCCAGGCCGGCAGAAATGGAATATACCGGTGCGATCTGGCCGTACTCGTTCTGGCAGAAATAAGACTTCATGCCGTGGAAGATGCCGAGGCGTCCGGTGTTCACCGTAGCCGCCGTCTCGAAGGTATCGATGCCCCGTCCTGCTGCCTCGCAGCCGATGAGCTGCACACTGGGATCGTCAATGAAATGATAGAAGGCGCCGATGGCATTGGAGCCGCCGCCCACGCAGGCCAGCACCGCATCCGGCAGCCGTCCCTCCTTCTCGTAGAGCTGCGCCTTGATCTCCCGGGAAATCACCGCCTGGAAATCCCGCACAAGGGTCGGGAAGGGATGGGGGCCCATCACAGAGCCGAGGCAGTAGTGGGTGTCCGCAATCCGGCTGGTCCACTCCCGCATGGCCTGGGAAACCGCATCCTTCAGGGTGCCGGTGCCGCTGGTGACGGAAACCACCTCAGAGCCCAGGAGCCGCATCTTGTATACATTCAGCGCCTGTCGTTTAATGTCTTCTTCTCCCATGAAGACCACACACTCCATGCCGAAGAGCGCCGCAGCTGTGGCCGTGGCCACGCCGTGCTGTCCGGCACCGGTCTCGGCGATGAGACGGGTCTTGCCCATCTTCTTCGCCAGCAGTGCCTGCCCCAACACGTTGTTGATCTTATGGGCGCCGGTATGATTCAGATCCTCTCTCTTCAGATAGATCTTGGCGCCGCCCAGATCCTCCGTCATACGCCGGGCAAAGTAGAGCCGTGAGGGCCGGTTGGCATACTCATTGAACAGCTCCGTCAGCTCCCGGTTGAAGTCCGGGTCGTCCTTATACTTCTTGTAGGCGGCATCCAGCTCGATCACCGCATTCATCAGCGTCTCGGGGATATACTGTCCGCCGTGTACGCCGAATCTTCCTTCCTGATTTGTCATCTTTCTTCTCTCCTTCCGTCTGCACTTCGCACCGCTGCCGCAAAGGCCGCCATTTTCCGAAAATCCTTGATGCCGTCCGTCTCAATGGCGGAGCTGACATCCACGCCGTAGGGCTGCAGGGTCTGCACCGCACTGCCGACATTTTCCGCCGTGAGTCCGCCGGCCAGAAAATAGGGCCGGGAAAAATCCCGAAGCCAGCTCCAGTCGAAGCTGCCGCCCTCGCCCCGGCCTGCATCCAGCAGCAGGCCGTCCGCCGTGCTTTCCGCTGCCGTCTGCAGCTGCTCCCGGGACCGCAGCACAATGGCCTGCCAGATCTCGCTGTCCCTTGCGCCGTTCCGCCGGAGCTGCTCCCGCAGTGCCCGGATGTCCTGCGCCGTTTCATGACCGTGGAGCTGTGCAACGGAAATGATGCCCCGCTGCAGCAATGCCGCGATATTTTCCGGCGCCTCATCCACAAAAACGCCCACGGTGCGGATTTCCGGCGACAGCATTTCCCGGAGACGGGCCGCCGTTTCTGCCGTCACCGCCCGCTTGCTGTTCTGCCAGAACACGAAGCCCACATAGTCCGGCCGCAGCCGATTCACCATCAGCACGTCCTCCGGCCGTCGTATACCGCAGAGCTTGATTTTTGTCATAGCCGTTCCTTCTCAGGCATTGGAGGCCTGAATGTACTGTTCGAGCACCGCTGCTGCCTTGCCGCTGTCGATGAGCTCTGCCGCCAGCTTCACGCCCTCGCCGATGCTCTCTGCCTTGCCGCCCACATAGAGGGCTGCGCCGGCATTCAGAAGCACCGCCGTCCGCTTGCTGCCCTGCAGCTTGCCGGAAAGGATCTGCCGTGTGATCTCTGCATTCTCCGCCGGAGTGCCGCCCACGAGATCCTCCTTCTTGCCTCTTTCCAGGCCAAAGTCCTCCGGTGCGATCTCTGTCGTGCGGTAATAGCCGTTCTTCAGCTCGCAGACTGTGGTCTTCGCGGAAACAGAAATCTCATCCAGCCTGTCCTGACCGTAGACCACGAGAGCCCGCTTTACACCCAGCTTGTCCAGCACCTTCGCCACCGGCTCCACCAGATACTCGTCATAAACACCCAGGAGATAGTACTCCGGGCAGGCCGGGTTGGTCAGAGGGCCGAGAATGTTAAATACGGTGCGGAAGCCCAGCTCCTTGCGGATCGCACCCACATACTTCATGGCCGCATGGTACTTCTGTGCGAAGAAGAAGCAGACACCCACGTCCTGCAGCAGCTGCAGCGCCTTCTCCGGATCCTGCTGGATGTTCACGCCCAGGGCCTCCTGGCAGTCTGCCGTGCCGGAGAGAGATGATGCCGCCCGGTTGCCGTGCTTCGCCACCTTGATGCCGCCCGCAGCCACCACCATGGCGCTGGTGGTGGAGATGTTAAAGGTATGCGCGCCGTCTCCGCCGGTACCTACGATCTCCAGCACCTCCATACCGGGATGCGGCACCGGTGTGGCATGCTCCCGCATGGCCGCTGCGCAGCCGGAAATTTCCTCAATGGTCTCCGCCTTGGTGGACTTGGTGGACAGTGCTGCCAGAAAGGCCGCATTCTGGGTCGGTGTGGTCTCCCCGCTCATGATCTCATTCATGACACCGTAGGCCTCCTCGTAGCTGAGGTCTCCCTTGCCGACAATTTTCTGTATGGCTTCCTTAATCATTTTTCTTCCTCCCTTTATCTATGGCTCATGCCAGCGGCCGCAGCGCCGCCAGCATTTCCCTCTTATTCTCTGCCCGCATCAGCGTTTCCCCGATGAGAACGCCGTTGATCTGATGCGCCAGCAGCTCCTCCACATCCGCACGTGTCCGAATGCCGCTTTCCGCGATGAAGGAAATGCTGTCGGGCACCAGATGCCGAAGGCGGATACTGTTCCGGATATCCACCGTGAAGTCCTTCAGATTCCGGTTGTTGACGCCGATGATCCGCGCTCCGGCCGCTGCGGCCCGATGAATCTCTTCTTCATCATGGGCCTCCACAATGGCGGAAAGCCCCAGACTGTCGGCGATCTGTATGTATTCCCGCAGCTCTGCCTCCGAGAGCAGCGCCGCGATGAGAAGCACGATGCCGGCGCCCAGGCACTTGGCCTCGTAGATCATGTAAGGATCGATGGTGAAGTCCTTCCGCAGCACCGGAATCTGCACTTCAGCTGCGATTTCCCGAAGGTATTCATCCCGGCCCAAGAACCATTTCGGCTCCGTGAGGCAGGAGATGGCCGCGGCCCCGGCGGCCTCGTACGCCTTCGCAATGGAAAGATAGGGAAAATCCGCCGCGATCAGTCCCTTGGAGGGGGACGCCTTCTTGCATTCACAGATGAAGCTGATCTCCGGCCGCTTCAGCGCCGCCTCGAAGGGGAAGCCCGTCTCTGCATTCATGGCCTCTGCCTGTCGCCGAACGGCTTCGAGCGGCAGTGTCTTTTTCTTTTCCGCCACCCGGAGCCGGGCATAGTCCGCGATCTCATCCAGTATGTTCTGCATTTTCGCCTCCCCGCTTCGTCAATTCCACAAAATTCCGAAGGATCTGTCCTCCCGCCGGCGTCATAATCGACTCCGGGTGGAACTGCACGCCGAAGACATTTCTCTCCCGGTCCTCCACCGCCATCACTTCACCCGCCGCCGTCTCGGCCGTCACAAGAAGACCGGTGCCGGGAAGGCTGTCCGCCTCTGCCGCGAGAGAATGGTAGCGCGCCACCGGAATCTCCTCCGGCAGGCCCCGGAACAGCGGACTGCTGAGATCCAGCTTCGCCAGCGACTGCTTGCCGTGCATGAGGCGCGCTGCATAGCCGACCTTGCCGCCGTAAACCGTACAGATGGCCTGCTCGCCGAGACAGACACCCAGCATGGGGTACTTGCCGCGCAGCTCCCGGATCACAGCCGGGCAGATGCCCGCATCCTCGGGCCGCCCAGGACCCGGGGACAGGATAATGCCTTCGGGCCGCAGTGCGTCGATCTCGGCCACGGTCATGGCATCGTTGCGGATGACCTTCAGGTCCGGCGTGATCTCGCCCAGCATCTGGTACAGGTTATAGGTGAAGCTGTCGTAATTGTCGATGAGAAGAATCATAAGTCTGCCTCCTCTGCCTTCTTCAGGGCGGTCACCACGGCGGCGGCCTTGTTGATGCACTCCTGATATTCCTTCTCGGGCACGGAATCCGCTACGATACCGGCGCCGGAACGGATGAATACCCGGCCGTTCTTCTTGTAGGCCAGCCGGATGGCAATGCAGAGATCCAGATTTCCGCTGAAATCGATGTAGCCCACACCGCCGCCGTAGATGCCGCGCTTGTTGTTTTCGAGATCATTGATGAGCTGGCAGGCCCGGATCTTCGGGGCACCGGAGAGGGTGCCTGCCGGCAGGATGGAGCCCACCGCATCCAGTGCGTCGCAGTCCTCCCGCAGCTCGCCACGCACCGTGGAGCCAATGTGCATCACATGAGAATAACGCTCGATCTCGTGGTATTTTTCCACCTTCACGGAGCCGAAGCGGCTGATCCGGCCGATGTCGTTCCGTCCCAGATCCACCAGCATGTTGTGCTCGGCCAGCTCCTTCTCATCCGCAAGAAGCTCTGCCTCCAGGGCCTTGTCCTCCGCCTCGGTCTTTCCCCGGGGACGCGTGCCCGCGAGAGGGAAGGTATGGAGCACACCGTTTTCCAGCTTCACCAGGGTTTCCGGACTGGCGCCGGCCACCTCCAGGTCGCTGCTGGCAAAGTAGAACATATAGGGCGAAGGATTCAGGGTCCGCAGCACCCGGTAGGTATTCAGCAGCGTGCCCTCATATTTTGCCTCCAGGCGGTTGGACAGCACGATCTGGAAAATGTCTCCCTCATGAATGTAGTGCTTCGCCTTTTCAATCATGCTGCAGTACTGTGCTTCCTGAAAGAAGGGCGTCACCTCGCTCAGCAGCTTTCCCGGCACATCCTTTTTCTTCTCGCCGCTGCGGAGCAGCTCCTCCAGATGGCGAAGCCGCAGCTCTGCCCGGTGGTAGCCCGCTTCTCCCTCCGACAGCTTCATGTTTTCAATGAGGATGATCTTCTGCTGCAGGTTATCGAAGGCAATGACCTCGTCGAAAAGCATCAGATCCACATCCTTGAAGCTCTCCGTGTCCTCGGCATCCAGACGAAGAGAGGGCTCATAGTATTTCAGGTAATCATAGGAGAAGTAGCCCACCAGACCGCCGGTGAAGGAGGGAAGCCCCGGTATCTGCGGGCTCCGGTACTCCCTGAGGATCTGCCGGATATAGTCATCCGGGTGCGCGGTTTCGATGGTCAGCGCCCCCGCCTTCAGCTGTCCGTTCTGGCAGGTGATCTCCAGCTTGGGATCAAAGCCCAGGAAGGTATACCGTCCCCAGCGCTCCCGATCCTCCACGGACTCCAGCAGAAACACATGGTCCGATACATTCTTCAGCACCTGCAGCACCGCAATGGGTGTGGTGAAATCCGAGAGAAAGCTTCTCGTCACCGGCAGGATCTGGTACTCTCCGGCTTCTGCATATTTCATTGCCTCTTCAAAGGCGGGATAGCTCATGTTTTGCTCCTTTCCCATAAAACAAAAATCCCCGGCAGAATAAACTCATTCTGCCAGGGACGAAATTTTTCGCGGTGCCACCCTGCTTCACGCCATGCGTGCTGCTCTGCGAGATACCAACATATCTCCGGAAACTGACGTATCCCCACACGTCGCAGAATACTCGGAGAAGCTCTCCTTTCCCTGCGCCCTCAGCGGTCCATTTGACAAGCTGTACTTCTGCCCGGCTCTCAGCATCGCGGGCTCTCTGTGAGAGCATACCTGCCGTTATCTCCGCTTCAACGGTTTTCTTTGTTTTTTATTCTTTTACCACTTTAATGCAGTGCCGTCAAGCCTTTCGAGTCCTCGCCTCTATAACGATTCCGCATGGCAGATATCCCTCCCGGTTCAGCAGCAAAAATCCCTCCGGCTTCTGCCGGAGGGATAAGAATTACCTAATGTATTTCTTTTTACTTTCTCGGATTCTTGATCTGTGCCTGCGCTGCAGCCAGTCTTGCTACCGGTACACGGAACGGTGAGCAGGATACATAGTCAAGGCCGATATCGTGGCAGAACTCTACGGAAGAAGGATCACCGCCGTGCTCACCGCAGATACCGCAGTGGAGAGACGGATTTACCGGCTTGCCGAGGTCGATGGACATCTTCATCAGCTTGCCTACGCCCTTCTGATCCAGCTTAGCGAACGGATCCTGCTCGTAGATCTTTGCATCATAGTAAGCATTCAGGAACTTACCTGCATCATCACGAGAGAAGCCGAAGGTCATCTGTGTCAGATCGTTGGTACCGAAGCAGAAGAAATCAGCTTCCTTAGCGATCTC
>CAVELT010000047.1:0-10674 GCA_963616545.1 Dysosmobacter segnis
TTCCGGTACAGGGCGGTGTCCGTCATGTCCGGCAGGATGGAAATGACCCGCAGTCCGTACTTCCGGGCCTCATCGAAGAGACTGCGGGAAAAAGAGGAAAGACCGGCCTTCGTTGCGCCGTAGCAGGCGCCGTGGGGATTGGAGGAAACGGCAGTCACGGAGCTGATGTTGACCACAGCTCCGTGATTTTTTTTGAGTGTGCGGAGCAGCGCCTGGGTGAGCAGCATCGGCAGCTCCAGGTTGGTCCGGACCATCTCCCGGATCTTTTTCGGGTTCAGCTCCTCGTGGAGACCGTAATAGGCAGTGCCTGCATTGTTTACGAGCACGCCGACATTTCCCTCCCTTTCGATCTGCCGCACAAGCTCCAGCACCCGCGGGGTATCCAGCAGATCACAGACGATGGGATGAAATTTTTTTCCGCCGACAGATTTTTCTACCGCGGCTTCCGATGCGTTTTCTGCAGCGGCGGCCTCCTGCAGGTCTGCAGGGAAATGCCTGCCGAAGCCGTAGACCTCGTAGCCGAGCGTCAGCAGCATTTCCGTAATGGCGGCGCCGATGCCCGAGGAGGCACCGGTGACGATGGCAATTTCTTTTTCCATAATTTGTACCTCCTGATTACAGCGTAAAGATCCGTTCCGCCGGGATCTCCGGCAGTCCCTCCCGCAGAAAACGTTCCATTTCGGCGGCCAGCGCGGCCGGATACTGGTAGACCTGGCCGACATTTTCATAGGGATACTGGACGATGGCAGAGTCCGGCATGGCGCGCCGCATGGCCTTGAGGTATACCTCGGAGAGCCGGAAGGAGCCGATGCTGATGTCCCGGATTGCGGCAAGCGGCAGCATTTCCCGCACCTGCTGCAGCATTTCTCCGTAGGCGCTGCGCCAGTCCGGTACGGCGAGCATCGGATCGAAACAGAGCCGCAGCGTGAAGCCCAGCGCAAGCCCGCGGGCGATGCTTCGGAGCCGCGCCGCGAGACTGCCGGTGCCGTGCTCATACCGGGACACCACCGCCTCGGGAGACAGGGTGAAGGCGAAGATCAGACGCTCCGAGCGATAGGGCAGAAGTGTGTCCCAGAAGGCTGCAGAGCCCGTTTTCGTGCGGACTTCGACGGTGAGCGCCGGCTCCTCGGCAACAAACGCGGCCCAGCGCTGCACCATGCCTGTGATGCCCTCCAGCGCCAGCAGGTCCGTGTCATAGGAGATGCAGAGATACACGGGATGCTGCCGCAGCAGCGCCCGGAGCTCCGCGAAAATGTCCTCAAGATTCAGAAAGAGCACGAGATTTCCGGAGGGATACATGCCCTTCAGATAACAGTACTCGCAGTCATAAATGCAGTTCATGACGCAGGACGTATAGTAAAAGTGCCGATTGCCGAAGCTCTGGCAGACCGGCGCCCCCGGATAGATGAGCGTCCCGTGCTTCTCCGCGAGGATCAGCTTCTGGGAGCGGTGCTGCAGCGTCGGATTCTGATGCCGGCGGTTGAAGACATCCTTGTAGTGGCGGATGGGGATCAGCTGTGCCTCAGGGAAATGTCTTCGGATCTGCTCTGCATCCTCCCGCCCGATCAGGGCCTCCTCGATATAGATGTGCGAAAAGCGGGGCAGCAGCGCTGTCCCGGCCTCACGAGAGGAATTGCTTTCGAAGGGCATCCAGTACCTCCTTTCCGTGCCGCCGGTCCCGGCAGGGCAGCGTGCCGTTCTGATACAGGGTCTCCGCCGCACCTTGCCAGGGCAGCTCTGCCAGCGTTAGGTAGCGCAGGAGCTGCCGGAGCTGGGAAGTCATCACCGCGGAGCAGCAGAGATCCCGGCAGAGTCCTTCAAAGAGGGCATCGTCCGCCGGCGTGAACAAGGCCGGCTTCTCATTTTCCTGCCGGATCCGGCTCTGCATATCCGTGAGCTCCGCCAGCAGCAGGGGAAGCTTCTTCTCCACTGCCGGGCTAATGTCTTCGGGCTTCACTGCCCGGCCCTCGCCCGGGTCACTGACGAGCCGCAGGAAATGCATCTGCTGGGGCCCCAGGAAGAGATTTCCGGCCTGATAGACGGCGGCGGCTTCCATATCATAGAGGGTGCAGCGCTCCTTCCGCATGGCTTCAAGAACCGCAGACTGCCAATCGTTCCCTTCAGAAAGGTTCAGCACACGGGAAAAGCTGAGGCATCCCGCCTCCGGAAAATGAGAGGGATACAGAAGATCCGGATAGAAGCTGCGGAGACCGGCAAAGTCCACAAGCTTCACCAGACGAAAGATGCCTGCTTGGGCGTTTGATGACTGAAGCTCCGGCAGGGGCTGCGCACAGCTCCCGAAGCTCAGCAGCAGATCCGCATCGGAGGGCGGCCGGCGGGTGAGGACAGCACTTACGGCGGCTGCTGCGGCCGTCGGGCCCGGTCCCGTCAGGGTCAGCAGCAGGTCCGCAGATTCGTTTGTGAATTGCTGAAAGGGCGCCGCCTGAAGCCTTTTTAAGGAAAGTGCCCGGATCAGGGGCTGCACCTCGCAGTACAAGGCAGAAAACAGATATAGCATGAAATCTCCTAAGTGATCACCATATATGGGGTAAAGTTCGGGCGCTCGTCATCATGCGTGCACCAGTCACGCGGGCACCCGTTACATGAAGCCCGCGTGAAAAAGTATAGCATAGACCGACTGTATTTCCCAGATATGCCCGGCGTCAATAGACAAAAGAACGGAAATAGAGTACTTGTTTTGGCAGACTTGAACAAAACAGAGCCGAGCGGCAAATTCCCTCTTCCCTTTTCCGGATGAAAGGCGTATATTAGTGCTCGGCGCAATATCTGGTGCGTGAAACAATCGAGACACCAGATTTGGTGGATAATAAAGCGTAAGAGCTCTAAAACAGGGCGTTTAGGCCATATATGCAGCGAAACGGAGGACTTGTAATGGAAAACGATGTTCAGGTGAAGACAAATGTCATCAAAAGAAATGGTCAGGAGGTGAAGTTTGACCTCTCGAAGATTGCCAATGCGATCCGGAAGGCCAATAAGGAGGTGGAGCCCATCTACCGGATGAATGAGTATCAGATCCTGGGCGTTGCAGATACGGTGGCAAAGAAGGTGGCCAGCTCCACCCATGCCGTGAATGTTGAGGACATTCAGGATATGGTGGAGACCGGCATTATGGAGATGCGCGGCTATGAGGTGGCACAGAAGTATGTGCGTTACCGTTTCAAGCGGGAGATCGCCCGGAAGGCCAATACCACCGATGAGGATATCCTGTCCCTGATCAATCAGGCCAATGAGGAGCTGAAGCAGGAGAATTCCAACAAGAATCCGGTGATCAATTCCACCCAGCGTGACTATATGGCCGGTGAGGTGTCCCGGGATCTGACGAAGCGTCTGCTGCTGCCGGAGGATATCGTGAAGGCCCACGAGGAGGGCATCATCCACTTCCACGATTCTGACTATTTTGCTCAGAAGGAGCATAACTGCGACCTCATCAATCTGGAGGACATGCTGCAGAACGGCACCGTGATCTCTCAGACCATGATCGAGAAGCCCCACAGCTTCTTCACGGCCTGCAATGTCACCACCCAGATCGTGGCTCAGGTGGCCAGCAACCAGTACGGCGGACAGTCCTTTACTCTGGCGCATCTCGCGCCCTTCGTGGATGTGTCCCGGCAGAAGATCCGGAAGCAGGTGATCGAGGAGCGGAAGGAGTGCGGCGAGGCGCTGGACGAGGCCATCATCGACAAGGTGGTGGAGCGTCGGCTCTCCGAGGAGATCAAGAGCGGTATCCAGACCATTCAGTATCAGCTGATCACCCTCATGACCTGTAACGGACAGGCCCCCTTTGTGACCATGTTCATGTACCTCGATGAGGTGCCGGAGGGACAGACCAGAGATGATCTCGCGGCCATCATCCGTGAGGTGCTGCTGCAGAGAATGCAGGGCGTGAAGAACGAGAAGGGTGTCTGGATCACCCCGGCCTTCCCGAAGCTCATCTATGTGCTGGATGAGGACAACATCCATGAGGGCTCCAAGTACTGGAGTCTCACGGAGCTGGCAGCGAAGTGTACCGCCAAGCGCATGGTGCCCGACTACATTTCCGCAAAGATCATGCGGGAGTACAAGGGCGGCGATGTTTACCCCTGCATGGGCTGCCGGTCCTTCCTTACCCAGGATACCGTGGGCATGGGCGAGAACGGAAAGCACAAGTACTACGGCCGCTTCAATCAGGGCGTGGTGACCATCAACCTGGTGGATGTGGCCTGCAGTGCGCAGGGCGATATGGATCGCTTCTGGGAGATTCTGGAGGAGCGCCTGGAGCTCTGTCACCGGGCACTGCGGATTCGCCATGAGCGGCTCCTGGGCACCGTCAGCGACGTGGCACCGATCCTCTGGCAGTACGGCGCACTGGCCCGGCTGAAGAAGGGCGAGGTGATCGACAAGCTTCTCTTCAACAACTATTCCACCATTTCTCTGGGCTATGCGGGTCTCTATGAGATGTGCATGCGGATGCTGGGTGTATCCCATACCACAGAGGAGGGCAAGAAGTTCGGCCTCGCGGTGATGCAGAAGCTGAACGACAAGTGCAATGAATGGAAGGCGGCAGAAAACATCAGCTACTCTGTTTACGGCACACCGCTGGAGTCCACCACCTATAAGTTTGCGAAGTGTCTGCAGAAGCGCTTCGGCATCATCAAGGGTGTGACGGACAAGAACTATATCACCAACAGCTATCATGTGCATGTGACGGAGAAGATCGATGCCTTCACGAAGCTGAAGTTCGAGTCGGAATTCCAGCGGCTGTCTCCGGGCGGCGCCATCAGCTATGTGGAGGTGCCCAATATGCAGCAGAACATCCCGGCGGTGCTTTCGGTAATGCAGTTCATCTACGAGAACATTATGTATGCGGAGCTGAACACGAAGTCAGACTACTGTGAGTGCTGCGGCTATGACGGCGAGATCAAGATCGTGGAGGATACCCACGGAAAGCTGGTTTGGGAATGCCCGAACTGCGGCAACCGCGACCAGTCGAAGATGTCGGTGGCACGGCGTACCTGCGGCTACATCGGCACCCAGTACTGGAACCAGGGGCGGACACAGGAGATCAAGGACAGAGTGCTGCACCTGTAATGGCAACAATAAAAGTGCGGGGCACGGCGATTCTGCCGTGCCCCGCACTCTTGCGTTTTTGTGTTATTTCTCGGTTATGGAATAAACCTCCGGATAAATGCCCGGCAGGCTGGCGGTCATCATCTCGGAGTGGGCCACCACATAGGTCTGACCCTTGACGAGGCCGCCCTCCGGCAGCTGGGTGCTGTCCGAGAGCTGCGCAATAAACTCAATGCCGTTTTCATCGGTGAAGAGGGCCTGGTCCTCGTCTGCGAAGTCCGAATCTCCCTCATAGGTGCCGCTGGTCAGGAAGGCACCCTCTGCATCGGTTTCCGGCTCCGTTTCTGCGGCGCCTTCATTGGCTTCTCCGGCCGTATCCTTGACAGCCTCTTGATCCGCAGAGGCCGCTGTGCTTTCTGCGTCGGCTGCGCTTTCAGCGGCAGCTGTAGTGCTGCTTTCCTTGGCGCTGCCGGCAGAAGCTGCGCCGCAGCCCGTCGCGAGCGCCGAAAGCATTATCCCGATCAAACAAAGCTTTGCTATTTTTCTCATAGTTATCCTTTCGTACTTTATTCTGTTCTGTGTTTCAGAAGTTTTCCAGCAATACGACATGCCCGGCTTCCCGGCTCTTCGGCACATCGATGATCCGCTGATTGGAGGAGCCCCGGAAGCGGAGCGTAATGTCCTTCAGGCTGAGCTCGAAGCGGCCGTCCACCAGCACATTTATATAGGAAAGAAGTGCGTCCGTGTATGCAGTATGCTTGCGGCCGCCGGGGAGAAGATCCTCATATAGATAGCCGCTGTAGCACCAGACATTTTTCCCGGGATACTGACTGCGGAAGCGCTGCAGCAGGGGGAGAAGTCCTTCCTGGTTTTCCGGCTCCATGGGCTCGCCGCCGAGAAGAGACAGGCCTTCGATATAGGCAGGTTTGCAGAGGTCGAGGATGTGATCCTCCACTTCCTTTGTATAGGCCTCGCCGTACTGAAAGCTCTGGGGGCCCTGATTGAAGCAGCCGGGGCAGTTGTTCCGGCAGCCGGAAACGAAGAGGCTGACCCGGACACCGGTGCCGTTCGCAATATCACATTCCTTGATGCTGGCATAATTCATGGCTTTTCCTCCCCGGCAGGCGGTATTTCTGCCTGTCAGCCCATCATAGCGAAGACGGCGGCGGACGTCAAGATACAGGAACTGTATAAAAGCTTTACAAAATGCCGTCATTATCCTTTACATAGACCCCTTAGAATCGCGTTTGTGATGAAAGGGGTCTATTTTCTATGGCAGATATCTCATTAAAGCATGTTTCCAAGGTATATCCGGGCGGGGCGACAGCGGTTTCCGATTTCAATCTGGAGATTCAGGATCGGGAGCTGGTGATGATCGTGGGGCCGTCCGGCTGCGGCAAATCCACTACCCTCCGTATGCTGGCGGGGCTGGAAACCGTCAGCGAGGGACAGATCCTCATTGACGGCAAGGATGTGACGCAGCTGGAGCCGCAGAAGCGCGATCTCAGCATGGTGTTTCAGAGCTATGCCCTGTATCCCCATATGACGGTCTATGACAATATGGCCTTCGGCCTCCGGGTCCGGGGATTTTCCAAGGCGGAAATCGACAGCCGGGTTCGGGAGGCCGCGAAAATGCTGGAGATCGAGCCGCTTCTGGACCGCAAGCCTGCGGCACTCTCCGGCGGACAGAAGCAGCGTGTGGCCATCGGCGCCGCCATTGTGCGGAAGGCCAAGGCCTATCTCATGGATGAGCCCCTGTCCAATCTGGACGCGAAGCTTCGCGCCCAGATGCGGGTGGAGATCGCCAAGCTCCATAAAAATCTGGAGGCGGCCATTGTCTATGTGACACACGATCAGGTGGAGGCTATGACCCTGGCCACAAGGATCGTGGTCATGAACCACGGCGTGGTGCAGCAGGCGGCCAGCCCCGCAGAGATCTACCGGAATCCCGTTAACCGTTTCGTTGCCGGGTTCATCGGCTCCCCCCAGATGAACTTCATCCCGGTGGATGTGATCAAGCTGAACGGCCAGGTTCAGCTGGCGGGCGACGGACTGTGCCTGGCACTGCCAAAGGAAGCGGCGGCAGCAGCAGAGGAGTGGGGTTATGTGGAGCGTCAGCTCATTCTCGGTGTGCGGCCGGAGGATTTCTTCACGCCGCAGGAGGGAAAGAGCAATGAGGTCTCCTTTGAGCTGGATGTGAAGGAGAATCTCGGATCGGAGTACCTCCTGCACGGACAGATCGGCCTCGATAAGTACCGGGGCATTTCCGAGGACATCACAAAGGACATGATTTCCATCCGGGTAAAGGATGGAAGGCGCTATCAGACCGGGGACCGGATCGCTTTTTCCATCCGGAAGGAGCATATCCACCTCTTTGATCCCAAAACAGGTCAAAACGTATTGTATCGAATGGGGTAATTTATGAAAGGAATCAAAAAAACGGAGCCGTATCTGTATCTTCTGCCCTCCGTCATTATCTTCAGCGTCTTCCTCTTTTTTCCCTTTGTGAAGACGATTTATCTCAGCTTCTTCAAAACCAATAAGCTGGGACAGGCCAAGCTCTTTGTGGGGCTGGAGAACTACACCACGCTGCTCACGTCAAAGTCCTTCCTGAACAGCCTGGCGGTGACCGTCATTTTCGTGGTGATCGTCGTCAGTATCGGCATGCTTCTGGGCCTGGTGGGGGCGGTGCTCTGCAACAAGACCTTTCCGGGCATACGCTTCTTCAGTACCGCCTATGCGCTGCCCATGGCCATTGCATCAAGCTCGGCGGCCATGATCTTCAAGATCATGCTTCATCCCTCTATCGGCATCGTGAACAAGCTGATGGGAACCCAGATCAATTTCTTCTCGGATCCCAGGTACGCGCTGATCTGCGTGGCGGTGCTGACGGGCTGGCTCAACAGCGGCATCGACTTCCTGTACTTCTCGGCCGGTCTCGCCAACATTGATGAAACCATCTATGAGCGGGCCTCCGTGGACGGCGCCAGCGAGCGGCAGCAGTTCCTGCATCTGACGCTGCCGGGACTTTCACCGATCCTGTTCTATACCATTGTGGTGAACATCATTCAGGCCTTTCAGTCCTTCGGCCAGGTAAAGATCCTGACCCTGGGCGGCCCCGGCGAGTCCACGAACCTCATCGTGTATTCCATCTACCGGGATGCCTTTTTCAACTATCGCTTCGGTTCCGCTGCCGCAGAATCCGTGGTGCTGTTCCTGATCATTATGGCGCTGACCCTGGTGATGTTCCGGGCGGAAAAGAAGGGAGGCAAGGGCTGATGCTCGTCTCAAAACAGAAACAAAGAATATTGCTGCTGATCAATCTGATCTTTGCGCTGCTGATTCTGCTGCCGCTGCTCTATGCCGTGAGCATCGCCTTCATGCCCTCCGGCGAGCTGTTTTCCATGGAAATGAACCTGCTCCCGAAGCATCCGACACTGCAGAATTTTGTGGATGCCCTCCACAAGGTGCCACTGCTTCGCTTCGTGCTGAATTCCTTTATCGTTGCGGGCCTCATTACCTTCGGACAGATCATTTCCTGCTCCCTGGCGGCATTTGCCTTCTCCTTCCTGGAGTTCAAGGGCAAGGGCGTGCTCTTCATGCTGCTGATGGCCACCATGATGGTGCCCGGTGAAGCGACGATCATCTCCAACTACCTGACGGTGAGCTCCCTGGGCTGGCTCAATACCTATTACGTGCTGATCATTCCCTATCTCACCTCGGCGATGGGCATCTTCCTGTTCCGGCAGTTCTACCAGAGCTTTCCGATGTCCCTCTATGAGTCGGCGAAGATCGACGGCTGCCCCAACATTGTCTTCATCTTCAAGATCCTGATCCCGCTGACAAAGTCGGGTATCGGCGCCATGGCAGTCTACACCTTCATTAACGCATGGAACATGTACATGTGGCCGCTGCTGGTGACGGGCTCCGAGAACATGCGGACCGTCCAGATCGGTATCTCCATGCTGAGCTCCGTGGACGCCCAGTCCATGACCCTGATGATCGCCGGCGTGGTGCTCATCATCCTGCCGTCCATTTCCATCTTCATCATCGGCCAGAAGCAGCTGATCAGGGGAATGTTTTCGGGCGCCGTGAAGGGCTGAGGCCTTCGAAACGGTTATTCCCGCGAAAGCGGTTTAACATACAGACACCGGGCGGCAAAAGGCGCACAAGGTGGGCAGCGGTCCGGTGCCAAACAGAAAATAAGCTATCATATCTAAGGAGGAATTATGAAACGCAACATTCATGCAGCACTTGCTCTGGCCATGGTCGGTTCCATGCTGGTAACCGGCTGCGGTGCATCATCCACAAGCACAGGTGACAGCAGTGCCGCAGGTACGGAAAGCAGCACAGAAAAGGCAGCGCAGGAGAGCAGCACAGAGGCCGGTGCCCAGTCCGGTGAGGGAACCACCATTACCTTCTGGCATTCCATGGGCGGCGTCAACGGTGAGGCCATGAACTACCTCATTGACAAGTTCAACAAGGAAAACGATCAGAACATTCACGTAGAGGCCGAGTATCAGGGCGAGTACGATGATGCCATCAATAAGCTGAAGAGTGCCCAGATCGGCAACATGGGCGCGGATCTTGTACAGATCTACGACATCGGTACCCGTTTTATGATCGATTCCGGCTGGGTCATCCCCATGCAGGAGCTCATCGATGCAGACGGCTGGGATACTTCACAGCTGGAGCCGAATATCGCGGCCTACTATTCCGTGGATGACAAGCTGTACTCCATGCCCTTCAATTCCTCTACGCCCATTCTCTACTATAATAAGGACATGTTTGAGAAGGCCGGCATCACTGAGGTACCGGATACCCTCGGCAAGATCGGTGAGGTCGCAGACAAGCTGGTCAATGAAGGCGGCGCCGGTGAGGCGATCTCCCTCAGCATCTATGGCTGGTTCTTCGAGCAGTTTACCTGCAAGCAGGGCAAGGACTATGTGGACAACGGCAACGGCCGTGAGGCAGCAGCCACCAAGGTGGTATTCGATGAGAACGGTGCTGCAGCGGCTACACTGAAGGCGTGGAAGGCCCTCTATGATCAGGGCGCAGCCCCCAATGTCGGCCGCGGCGGTGATGCCGGTCTCGTGGATTTCTCCTCCGGCAAGTCGGCCATGACCCTGGGCTCCACCGCTTCTCTCAAGCAGGTGCTGGAGGATGTCAACGGCAAGTTTGAGGTAGGCACCGCTTACTTCCCGAAGGTAAACGACAGCGATGAGGGCGGCGTGTCCATCGGCGGTGCTTCTCTCTGGGCACTGAACAACGAGGATTCCGCCAAGGAGAAGGCTGTCTGGGAGTTCGTCAAGTTCCTGGTTTCTCCGGAGTCTCAGGCCTACTGGAATGCACAGACCGGCTACTTCCCGGTGACCGTCGCTGCCCATGATGAGCAGGTCTTCAAGGACAACATTGCGAAGTATCCGCAGTTTGAGACCGCCATCAATCAGCTGCATGATTCTACACCGCAGTCGGCAGGCGCTCTCCTCAGCGTTTTCCCGGAGGCACGCTCTGTGGTGGAGACCGAGATCGAGAACATGCTGAACAACGGCAGCAGCCCGGAGGATGCGGCAGCCGCCATGGCAGAGCAGATCAATGCCGCCATCA
>CAVELT010000048.1:0-14231 GCA_963616545.1 Dysosmobacter segnis
CCTGTGCTGACTCCGGAGGCGGCCTTTTCTGAAGAGAACATCTGCCGTCTGTTTGGCATAACAGGAGAAGAGTACCGGATGTATATGTAGATGCTGTGGTGCTTCGGTGCTAAACATTTACCATTTTTCGAAAAAGCGATTATAATGGTTCTTGTCAATGAAAGGTATCGTCGGGATTTATCCGGACGCGAGCACCAGGAGGAGGCAGAACATGAACGAAGTCATCAAAGCAATGGAAGAGAGAAGAAGCATCCGGGGATATCTGCCGGATATGCCGAAGCAGGAGGACATTGATGCTGTCATCGAGGCGGGACTCTATGCGGCCAGCGGCATGGGACAGCAGTGCCCCATCATCATTTCCGTAACCGACCGTGCCACACGGGATCAATTGTCGGAGATGAACCGGAAGATCGGCGGCTGGGACGAGGGCTTTGATCCCTTCTACGGCGCACCGGCAGTGCTGGTGGTGCTGGCCCCGAAGTCGAGACCCACCTATCTCTATGACGGCAGTCTTGTGATGGGGAATCTAATGCTGGCGGCCCATACACTGGGGCTGGGCTCCTGCTGGATCCACCGCGCGAAGGAGGAGTTTGAGAGTGAGGAGGGCAAGGCGATCCTCAAAAAGCTCGGCATCGAAGGCGAGTACGAGGGCATCGGCCACTGCATCCTGGGCTATGCCAAGGATGCGCTCCCGGCAGCGCCGGCGAGGAAGAGCGGCCGGGTGTATCGTATCTAATCCTAGCTGCCTCCGGCGAGGGAAACGCTTTAATCAGCGTTTCCCTAAAGAATTGCCGATTTGATCAGCATTTCCCATAAAAAAAGCTCTGTCTGTCGAATGGACTCGACGGACAGGGCTTTTTCTGTCAGATCTTCAGTGGTTTTCTGTCCTGCGCTGCTCTGCGAGAAACATCTCTGCAATCTCCGGGAAGGGACGCACCGGCAGGGGCTGTTCTGTGTGGCTGCCGATGAACTTTTCCATCCAGACAATGCCGTACCAGCGGCGGAACTTGTAGACCACCTTGTGGAATTTCGCGGCCTGCTGGAAGCCCATGTGCTCGTGGAAGCAGAAGGAATTCTTTGTGAGGTATTCGTCCTCTGCATCCGGATAGCCGATGCAGGCATTCATATTCAGAATGTTCTGAAGCCGCAGGGCCCGCTCCAGGGCCCGGTACAGCTCCTTGCCGACGCCGTGCTTCTGCGCCTGCCGGTCTACGTAAATGCTGGTTTCCACGGCCCAGCCGTAGGCAGGGCGTACCCGGAAGGGACCGGCATAGGTGTAGCCGCAGATGCGGCCCTCGTGAATGCTGACCAGATAGGGATAGCGCTCCAGGGTCCGCCGGATCCGCTCCCGGAAAACCGGAACGGCCGGCACCTCGTATTCTGTTGTGATGGCCGTATGCAGCACATATTCCCGGTAAATCCGGATTAAGTCCTCTGCATCCTCTGCGGTGGCAATTCTGATCATGATGGCTTCGCCTTCTTCTCTGCATTTTTGCATAAATATACGGGATATTATAGGTTTGCAGCGGGAATTATGCAAGCCTTATATCAAAACGGGCCCCCGCAAGCTTGGCTTGCGGAGGCCCGGTACCGTTCCCTATAAACTTATTTCTGGAACCGCTGGATCACCTCGGCGAGATGCTGGGTCAGCTTTTCGTTCTCGCTGTAGTCCACAGGACACTCCACGACAGCGGGCTTGCCGCAGTTGAAGGCCTCCTCCAGGGTGGGAATCAGCTCCTCTGTGGAATTTACTCGGAAGCCGGCGGCATTCATGGCCTCGGCCAGCTTCACGAAATCCGGATTCGTGAAATCCACATGGAAGTGATCGTGGAAGCGGTCGTCCATCTTCCACTTGATGAGGCCGTAGCTCTGATCGGTCAGCACCAGCACCACGATGGGCACGTTCAGACGAACGGCGGTCTCCAGCTCCTGGCTGTTCATCATGAAGCCGCCGTCACCGGTGATGGACAGCACCCGGCGCTCCGGATACATCATCTTTGCGGCAATGGAGCCGGGAAGAGAGATGCCCATGGTGGCGAAGCCGTTGGAGATGAGACAGGTATTGGGCTTGTGGCAGTCATAGTGACGGGCGATCCACATCTTGTGGGCACCGACATCGGAGACCACGATATCATCCGGTCCCATGATCTTCCGTACATCATAAAGGAGCTTCTGAGGCTTGATCGGGAAGCTCTCATCGTGGGCGTAGACAGCATTTTCCTCCCGGAACTGCTGCCGCACGGCGAAGAAGTCCTCCGGCTCTGCCTTCGGATCGCAGGCCAGCATGATGTGCTCGAGGGAGTGGCTGATGTCGCCGACCACCTCTACATCCGGCTGATAGAGCTTGTTGATATGGGCCATCCGGCTGTCGATGTGGAGGATGCGGTGGTTGTTCTTGCTGTTCCACTTGAGGGGCGCCAGCTCCACGATATCATAGCCGACACAGATCACCAGATCCGCCTGATCCAGCATCACGTTGGCATAGTCCTTCTGGGGAATGCCGATGGTGCAGAGGTGGTAGGGATTGGTATAGGGGATAATGCCTTTGGCCATCATGGTATTGATCACGGGGATACGAAGCTGGGTGGCAAACTCTGTCAGCGCCTTGGCAGCATGGGAGCGGACAGCAGAGTGACCCACCAGCAGCACCGGATGCTGGGCCCGGTTGATCTCGGCAATGGCAGAGGCCAGCTCATCCGCATCGGCGTACTCCTTGCCGAGGTTCGGGATCTTGATCAGCTTCTGTGCCGCACCGGCGGGTACCGGCATGCCGGCCACATCCTGGGGCACACAGATATGAGTGGCGCCGGGACGCTCGCTTTCGGCATACTTAAAGGCCAGACGGACGATCTCGTTGACCGAGGAGGTGGACATGATCATCTTCGTCCGCTTGGTGATGGGCTGGAACAGGGTCTCGAGATCCAGATACTGGTGAGAGGTCAGCGGGATCTTGTCGGTGGAAACCTGGGCGGTGATGGCCACCAGGGGCGCACCGTCGCCGTTGGCGTCGGCCACACCGGTGATGAGGTTTGTGGCACCGGGACCGAGGGTAGAGAAGCAGACAGCGGCCTTGCCGGTCAGTCTTCCGTAGACATCGGCCATAAAGGCAGCGCCCTGCTCATGGCGCACAATGATCGTTTTGATCTTCTTGGACTCATGAAGGGCCTTCATGAAATCCAGGTTCTCCTCGCCGGGGATACCGAAGGCATACTCAACGCCTTCATGCTCCAGGGCCTTCACCAGCATTTCCGCAACGGTGATCTGCTGTTCTTCTGCATTATTTTCCATAAGTAAAATCCTTCCTTTCATTACGTCATAACAGACCTGAAAAAGACGCACAGGGAACATGCGGGAAATATGTCCTTTGCATTTCCTGAAAAAATGGGACAAGAATAAAGACACTAGCGTCCCTTATTCTCGCCCCCATGCAAGTCCTTTATGTGGTTTTCTGCATAGTAGCACAGGCAAAAATCAAATGCAAGAGGATTTCCTCCATTCAATAATCAACAATGTGTATTGAATTTTTCTATGATGCGCATAGGTATGAATTCAGCATATTGCACAAAATATATACGCGGTTTTTTGAAATACTATGGAAAAATTCGAAATCAATTAGTTTTGACTAACAATTAATATAAATAAAAATAATTTCAAAGGATGATAGATATAACTCTCGGTTATTTGTAGACATAGGACACAGGTGATAAGTTATGGGCAATTCGAGGACGTACCCAAGAGGCGCTTCTCAACCCGGCTCCGGAAACGGAGGCTCGGCGGAGAGAACATCCTGCTTCCTGGCGGGTATGTCGGAGATACATAATGGAATGCAACGGGGCAGGCGTTTTCCGGGCTTTTGACAAAAGGCTTTGAGGAAGACCCTGCCCTTTGCGTATACAAAGGAGGAGTCTGTTATGAAGAAGAAATCACAACGAGTACTGGCAATGGGCCTGGCAGCGATGATGGCCCTGACAGCCTGCGGCGGCAGCGGCAGCAGCACGGACAGCGGCAGTACCGCAGCAGCCGGCAGCACGGAGGCGGGAAGCGCAGCAGAGACAGCCGCTTCTTCCGGACCGGCCGTAAGTGAAAGCGGCAATTTCCAGGATACGCTGCATATCGCGGTGACCCAGCAGCCGCCTTCCCTGGATCTCCATAAGAACAGCTCCCTGATCTCCCGGCAGATCATGGACGGCGCCGTATTTGAGAAGCTGGTGACCTTGAACAGCAAGGCAGAGGCCGTGCCGGAGCTCTGTGAATCCTATGAGCTGAGTGAGGATGCGAAGACCTTGACCTTCAAGCTCCGGAAGGGCGTCAAGTTCCATGACGGCAGTGAGATGACGGCGGACGACGTGGTGGCTTCCATGAACCGCTGGATCGAGGGCTTCAGTACCGCAGCCACCATGCTGGGAGATGCCCGTTTCACAAAGGTAGATGATGATACCGTGGAGATCACCGCAGATACCTCCCTGCTTCTGCTGCCGTCCATGATCGCCGGTTCGGCACAGCCTGCGGCTATCACCACCGCCAAGGCCTGCACCGAAGAGGACGACAACGGCTTCCTGAAGGAATATATCGGCACCGGCCCCTACAAATTTGCCGAGTGGCAGCAGGACCAGTACATCAAGCTCGAAAAGTTTGATGATTATGTTCCCTACGGCACCGAGGGCAGTGCAGACGACGGCTGGTCCGCTTACAAGACGGCACCCACCAAGACCCTGGAATATGACATTGTACCGGATCAGGCGACAGAGACCGCCGGTCTCGAGTCCGGTCAGTACGACGTGATCTGGAACGTCACCAGTGATGATTATCCGCGTCTCGAGGCCAACCCGGAGCTCACCACCACCTCCTCGCAGATGGGCTCCATTGCCCTGATCTTCAACCATAAAGAGGGACTCGGTGCTGAGCAGTATATCCGTACCGCAGTGAACACTGCCATAGACTGTGACGAGATCCTCACCGCCGGCTTCGGCAGCGGCTACGAGCTGGGCTCCTGCTACATGGATGCCGGACAGGCTTCATGGCAGAGCGATGCGGGTTCTGAAAACTACAACCAGCATGACACCGAGAAGGCAAAGCAGCTCCTGAGCGACGGCGGCTACAGCGGCGAGACCTTCCGTATTCTGGCAGCCAGTCTCAACGGCATGGACAAGATGGCCGTGGCACTGAAGTCCGAGCTGGAGGCCATCGGCATGACCGTAGACCTCAACATTGTTGACTGGGCAACCCTCACCGATTACCGGAAGGATTCCAGCCTCTATGACCTTTACATCACCACCTTCGCCGAGGTGCCGGTACCGTCCCTGAAGCTTTATTACGGCACCAATTATCCGGGATGGTCCGTGGACGACAAGCTGCAGAGTCTCTTCTCTGAGATGACCAATGCCACCAACATGGACGATGCAAAGAAGGCATGGGACGAGCTGCAGGGCTATTCCTGGGAGTATCTTCCCATCATCTGCCCGGGCCACTACCTTGGTATGTTCGCCTGGAAGAAGGATCTGCAGGGTGTGAACATGTACAGCGGCGGACCGAAGCTCTGGAATGCAGGTATCCCGGCATAATCTCAGGATAATGTCTTCGGCCGAAAAAACAGGAGGACTCTCTGAGAAGAGGGTCCTCTAAGTATTTGAGGAGATTGGGCATGAAACGATTTATCATTAAAAGAATTCTTTCCGTGATCCCGGTGCTGATCATTGTTTCCATCGTGATCTTTTCCCTGGTCCATCTGGTACCGGGAGATCCGGCAGCCTCCATGCTGGGAGACATGGCCTCTGCCGAAGACATTGCAGCACTGCATAAGCGCCTGGGGCTGGATGAGCCGCTGGTGAAGCAGTATTTCGTCTGGATCGCCAACATTTTCCACGGCGACCTGGGCGACAGCGTGGCCAATCATCAGACAGTGGCGTCCATGATCGTGAGCCATTTGATGCCGACGGTGCATCTGACGATCTACGCCATGCTGATCGCGGCGGCCATCGCGATCCCTCTGGGCATGCTGGCAGCGAGCCGCAAGGGCTCTGCTGCGGACCATACGGTGACCGGCCTCAGCCTCCTGGGCATTTCCCTGCCGAGCTTTCTGCTGGGTCTCTTCCTGATCCTGGTGTTCGCCGTGCATTTCCGGCTTTTCCCGGTTTCCGGCTATACCGAGGTGAAGGACGGCTTCTGGAAGCATGTGAAGTCTCTGACCCTGCCGGCCATTGCCCTCGGCTTTATGAACGCAGCCCTCATGATGCGGATGACGCGGGCCTCCATGCTGGAGGTGCTGAACAGCGACTACATCCGCATGGCGAAGGCCAAGGGTGTGCGGAGTTTCTTCATTATTACAAAGCACGCCTTCAAGAATACGTTGGTGACCATCATTACCGTATTCAGCCAGAGCCTCGTGCAGTCCCTGTCCGGTGCGGCAGTCATTGAAAGCCTTTTTGCCATTCCGGGCCTCGGGCAGCTGATGGTGAATTCCGTCGGCCGCCGGGACTACTACGTGATTCAGGCCATCGTGCTGCTGATCGCGGTATTCAATGTGGCCATTAACATGATCGCGGATATTCTTTACGGCATTGTGGATCCCCGGGTACGGGTAAGCTAGGAGGAAGACTATGACGGAATTTGAAGAGCTGAAGAAACGGCTGGCCAAGGAGCAGCGTGCGCTGCGGCTCCGCCGCTTCACGAAAAACAAGGCAGCTGTGTTCGGACTCATTGTGGTGTTCCTGGTGATCGTCCTGGCTGTTCTGGCACCGCTGCTCACGCGCTACGATCCGCTGGCGCTGGATACGGTGAACCGGCTGAAGCCCTGCAGTGCGGCCCATCCTTTTGGTACGGATACCATGGGACGGGATGTCTTTACCCGGGTGCTCTACGGCGCACGGATCTCCCTCACGGTCGGCTTTCTGGTGGGCATCCTTTCCGGCTTCCTGGGCATGGTGCTGGGACTCTATGCCAGCACCAATGCGGCGGCAGACAACATTATCATGAGAATCTGTGACGGCCTCAAGGCCATTCCCAGTACCCTGCTGGCCATCACGCTGATGGCGGTGCTGGGCGCGGACATCAAAAATGTCATTCTCGCTTTGACGGTGGTGAATGTGCCGGCCATGGCGAGACTGGCAAGAGGCCGTGCCCTCGTGATCCGGGAGCAGACCTATATCGAGGCCATGCGCTGTCTCGGCGCCTCCAAGATGCGGATCATCTGGCGGCATATGGCGCCCAACATCATTTCCCCCATCATCGTGCAGGTGACCTTCGTGTTTGCCTCTGCCATCATCACTGAGGCGGCCCTCAGCTTCCTGGGTGCCGGCGTTCCGGCGCCGCAGCCCTCCTGGGGAAACATTTTAAATGAAGGAAAGGGCGTCATTTACCAGGCCTGGTGGATGGTGTTCTTCCCCGGTGTGTTCACGGCGCTGACGGTACTGGGGCTGAACCTGCTGGGTGACGGTGTCCGGGATTTTATTGACCCGGCCAGTGCGGACTAAAGGAAGGAGAGCAGTATGGAGCCGATCTTAAAAGTGAACAATCTCTGTACGGAATTCCGCACGGAGCGCGGCTATCTCAAGGCCATTGACGGCGTGAGCTTCACGGTGAATAAGGGCGAAAGGCTTGCTATCGTTGGCGAGTCCGGCTGCGGCAAGAGCGTGACCTCCCAGAGCATTCTCCGTTTGTATGATGAGAAGCGGCTGGTGCGCTATACCGGTGAGGTAGAATTTCTGGGTGAGAATCTTCTGATGCTGCCGGAGAAGGAAATGCAGCAGATTCGGGGTGAGAAGATCGCCATGGTCTTCCAGGATGCCCTGAGTGCCCTGAACCCGGTCTTTACGGTGGGACATCAGATCCAGGAATCCCTGATGATCCATCGGAAGATCTCGAAGAAGGAGGCGGCCGAGAAGGCGGTGGAGATGCTGCGTCTCGTGGGCATTCCCGATCCGGGACGCCGCTACTACCAGTATCCCTTCGAGCTGTCCGGCGGCATGCGGCAGAGAGTCATGATTGCGGTGGCGCTGGCCTGTACCCCGCGGGTGCTGATCGCCGATGAGCCCACCACGGCACTGGATGTGACCATTCAGGCCCAGATCATGGATCTCATGGTCTCCATGAATGAGAAGTTCGACATGAGCCTGATGCTCATTACCCATGATCTCGGCGTGGTGGCAGAGACCTGTCAGCGGGTCATCGTCATGTACCTGGGACAGATCGTAGAGGAGGGACGGGTGGAGGACATCTTCGACCATCCGCTGCATCCCTATACCCGGGGACTCATCGCCTCCATTCCCCGGCTGGATACCCCGGCAGGCGAGCGGCTGCACCAGATCAAGGGCACGGTGCCGCTGCTGAACCAGATTCCCGAGGGCTGCCGCTTTGCGCCCCGCTGCCCCTATGCCGCGGAGGCCTGCCGGAAGCAGAATCCGGAGCTCCGGCAGCATACGGAAACCCAGAAGGCCAGATGCCTCCGCATCGGAGAAGGAGAGTTGTCATGAGTGAAGAGAAGAAGCTGGAACAGACGGCTGCCGCTTCGGAGGTGGTGCTGGAGGGACACAGCATCCGAAAGTATTTTCCGGTCAATGCGGGCTTCGGCAAAAAGAAATATGTGAAGGCCGTGGACGGCGTGGACATCGAGCTGCACCGCGGCGAAATCTACGGTCTCGTGGGTGAAACCGGCTGCGGCAAGAGCACTCTGGGCCGGACGCTGATGATGCTGACACCGCCGACAGAGGGCAGCATTTCTGTACTGGGAAAGGACATCACCAGCCTGAAGGGACAGGAGCTGAAGGATATGCGGCGGAAGCTGCAGATGGTCTTCCAGGATCCCTATACCTCGCTGGATCCGAAGCAGAAGGTGGGCGATATCCTGATGGAGGCGCTGGAGATCCACGGCATCGGCGGCACTAAGGAGAAGCGGCTGGACATCGCCATGGACATCATGGCCCAGGTGGGCCTTCGGCCGGAGCATTTCTACCGCTTTCCCCATGAGTTTTCCGGCGGCCAGCGGCAGAGAGTGGGACTTGCCAGAGCCCTGATCCTGAACCCGGAGATCATCATCTGCGATGAGCCGGTGTCGGCGCTGGACGTGTCCATTCAGGCGCAGATCATCAATTTAATGCAGGATCTGCGGGAGAAAAACAACATTTCCTTCTTATTTATTGCCCATGACATGAGTGTCGTGAAATACATTTCGGACCGCATCGGTGTCATGTACCTCGGGCACATGATGGAGGAGGCGGAGACAGAGGAGCTGTTCAGGAACACCCTGCATCCCTATGCGCAGGCGCTGCTGTCGGCAGTGCCCAATGCGGACCCTCACAAGAAGAAGGAAAGGATCGTGCTGCAGGGAGAGCTGCCTTCGCCCATGAATCCGCCCTCCGGCTGTGTGTTCCATACCCGCTGCCCCTATGCCACAGAGCGCTGCTCCGTGGAGGCACCGACACTGCGGGAAGTCGCTAAGGGCCATAAGGTGGCCTGCCACAAAATTTAAAGGAGGCTGATATGCTGGAGCAGAAGGCATTGGACTATATTGCAACACATGAAAAGGAATATTATGAGCTTTTGCTGACGCTGGCGCAGATTCCGGCGCCGTCCAATCATGAGGAGAAGCGGGCAGAATTTCTGAAGACCATGCTGGAGGGCTGGGGTCTGCAGCCGGAGATTGACAAGGCACTGAATGTGGTGGTGCCCTACGGCGTGACCGAGGATAAGCCGCTGGTGGTCTTCATGGCCCACACGGATGTGGTTTTCCCGGATACGGAGACGCTGCCCCTTCATATTGAGGGGGATAAGCTGTGCTGCCCGGGCATCGGCGATGATACCGCCAATGTGGTGGCCCTGCTGCTGGCGCTGCATTACTTGGCGGAAAACGGCATCACCTCGGATCGCTACGGCTATCTCTTTGTGATGAATTCCGGCGAAGAGGGCCTCGGCAACCTGAAGGGCTCGAAGCAGATCGTGGCGGACTACGGCCGGCGCATTGAGGCTTTCTACAGCTTTGACGGCTACCTCGGCGGCATCACGGACTGTGCGGTGGGCTCCAAGCGCATGAAGGTGACGGTCACCACCGAGGGCGGCCATTCTTATGCGGCCTTCGGCAATAAGAATGCCATCCAGAAGGCGGCCTGCATGATCCAGGACATTTACCGGATCCAGGTGCCGGAGGAAGGGAAGACCACCTACAATGTGGGCACGATCACCGGCGGCACCTCGGTGAATTCCATTGCCCAGAAGGTTGTGTTCCTTTGTGAATATCGCTCCGACCGGCTGGACGGCATGCGGTATATGGACAATCAGTATCAGGAGATCTTCTCCCGGCACCGTCAGGATGGGGTGGGCATCTTCGTGGAAACCGTCGGCAATCGTCCCTGTGAGGAGCTGTCTCCGGAGGGACTGCAGAAGCGGGAGGAAATGCTGCAGCTTTCGGAAGAAATTGTAGAGCAGTATACAGGAAAGAAGCCCAAGCGCGGCTCCGGCTCCACGGACTGCAACAGTGCCCTCGCGGCAGGCATTCCGGCGGTATGCTTCGGCACGGTGTTCGGTGCCGGTCCCCATACCCGGGAGGAATATGTCCTGAAGAGCTCGCTGAGCATGGGCTATAAGGCGGCGCTGGAGATCGTGCTGAAGTACCTGTAAGCTGCGGGCAGCGCAGTGATGTGCTGGCGAATAAGCAATCTAATGGGAGGAAATATGGAAGATCTGAAGGAATACTTATCGGAAATCGATGAAAATGCAGAGAAGCTGGATGCATTGGCAGATGAAATCTGGGGCTGCGCGGAAACCGCCTACGATGAGACGAAATCCACGGCGCTTCTGACGGCCTTTTTCGAGCGGGAGGGCTTCAAGGTCACCTGCCCGGCCTATGGGGTGAAGACCGCCTTCACGGCCTCCTACACCTATCCTCACGCGGTGCTGGGCGACAGCAAGTGCATTCCCCGCATCGGCGTGCTGGGAGAGTACGATGCCCTTTCCGGCCTGAGCCAGAAGGCCGGGGTGACGGAGCCCTGTCCTCTGGAGCCGGGAAAGCCCGGCCACGGCTGTGGGCACAACCTCCTGGGCGTGGGTGCTGCGGCAGCGGCCCTTGCCATCAAGCACTATCTGGCGGCGGGCCATCCCGGTACGGTGGTCTACTACGGCTGTCCTGCCGAGGAAGGCGGCTCCGGCAAGGCCTTTATGGCGAAGAACGGCGCCTTTCAGGATCTGGATGCGGCCATCACCTGGCATCCGGACACCCTGAACATGGTGGTGAAGGACAGCTCTCTGGCCAACTTCCAGGTGCTCTATTCCTTCAAGGGCATCAGTGCCCATGCGGCAGGCTGTCCGGAGCTGGGACGTTCTGCTCTGGATGCCATGGAGCTCATGAATGTGGGCATCAACTTTCTCCGGGAGCACATGGTGGATCAGGCCAGAGTGCATTATGCTGTCCTGGACGGCGGCGGCTATTCCCCCAACGTGGTGCAGAATCATGCCCAGGGTCTGTATCTCGTTCGGGCGCCGAAGCAGCAGGAGGCCTACGCGCTTCTGCAGCGGGTGGACAAGATCGCGAAGGGCGCTGCCATGATGACGGAAACCACCGTGGAGTCCCGCTTCATCAAGTCCTGTGCCAACTTCGTGTCCAACCGGTCATTGGAGAAGGTAATGTATGCATCTCTGAAGGAGGTGCCGCTGCCGGCGTATACGGAGGCGGAGCTGCAAATGCAGAAGGCCTACAGTGCCACCAACCCGGCGGGCTGGGACCGGCAGTATGATGCCATCACGGCGGAGCTGCTGGATCCGGCGGACAGCGCAATCATGAAGCAGCATAAGGGCGATGCCATGTTCAACTTCGTGGTGCCCTATGAGGAGATGCATCGGGTCGCTGCCGCCGGCGGCTCCACGGATGTGGGCGACGTCAGCTTCCAGTGCCCCACGGTACAGATGCATGCGGCCACCTGGGCACCCGGCACGCCGGCACATTCCTGGCAGGTGGTGTCTCAGGGCAAGTCTTCGCAGGCTCATAAGGCCATGCGCTATGCCGGAAAATGCATGGCACTGACGGCCATGAAGCTGCTGGCGGCCCCGGAGCTTCTGAAGGAGGCCAGGGCAGAATTTGCGGAGACCATGGCAGAGCAGAAGTATATCCCGATTCCGCAGGATGTGGAGCCGGCTGCCCTTTCTACACTTCATTGACGGAAAACGCGCAGGAAAGGGGAGGCAGCGATGAAAAACTATGTCATTACCATTGCAAGAGGCTTCGGCAGCGGCGGCCGGGAAATCGCCGCGAAGCTCGCAGACGAGCTGGGGATCCACAGCTACGAGAACCGGATTCTGACGCTGGCCGCCAATCTCGCGGGGCGGGACGAGCATGATTTTGTGGAGCTGGATGAGAAGCTCCGGGGCAGCTACTTTGCCAGTCAGCTGCGGAAGCTGGAGAAGCGGCTGTCCCCGCATCCCCAGCTCAGCAGGTTCCGCTCCGACGACCGGCTCTATGAGTTTGAGGCGGAGATCATCCGGGGACTCGCAAAGAGCGAGAGCTGCGTCATTGTGGGAAAGGCGGCGGACTATATTCTTCGGGATTATGATAATGTTCTGTCTGTCTATATCGAGGCACCGCGCCCCTTCTGCCGGCATCTTGTGATGCAGCGGATGGGTGTGGACGGCAAGGAGGCAGATCATCTCATCACCACCACGGACAAGTACCGGGCGGATTTCTACAAATATTACACCGGCGGAAATTACTGGACCAATCCGGTGAACTATGATATTACGCTGAACAGCGAACGCCTGGGACTGGACAAGTGTGTGCAGCTCATCAAGCAGGCATTGATGGTGAAGCTGAATTTAGAATTGTAAATATAGGGGTAACTGCTTAGTGTCGGTGGGCATCACGCGGACATCCGTCGCTAAGCCCGCGTGATAAAGGAGAGGTAGGCAATACCTCTCCTTTGTGCTATCATAAATAAAGATTTAAAGAACAGGAGAAAACGTATGTATAATAAAAAAGCTGAAAACGGCGGCTTTCATAAGCCGGCTGGCAAGCCATTCCCGAAGAAGGTGACGGAGGGCGCCCGCCGGGGCGACTATGTGGTCATCGGCAACGGCAATCAGAAAATCACGACCCGGGTGTCCACCGAGGATCATCCCTTCTGCGGCGAGGAGCCGGGCTTCCGCACGAAGATCAAGGGCGGCACCTGGAAGCTGCTGCGGATCATTCATCAGGGCACTGAGGAATATCATAAGATCTATGACGAGGATAAGCAGCGGGAGCACTACGGATTTTAAGCAGCGCACAGCGCGCAGCAATCCGGCGTATACACAAATATGAGTTGGAGGACGACAATGGAAAACCTTGACATTCTGGTGGTGATTCCGGCAGAGGAGCGCCACAAGGCCTATCTGGAGGAGCAGGCAGCCGGAAAGAACTGCCGTTTTATTTATCGGACACCGGCGGAGGCCACAGATGAGGAGATTCAGAACGCGGATCTCATCATCGGAAACGTTCCGGCCGGCAGGCTGAAGGCATCACCGAAGCTCCGGTGGATGCAGCTCAATTCCGCCGGTGCGGATGCCTATGTGGTGCCCGGGGTTCTGGGAGAGCAGACGATCCTTACGAACAGCGCCGGGGCCTATGGCACAAGTGTTTCTGAGCATATGGTGGCCATGAGCTTTGCTCTGGTGCGGCGCTTCGGTCAGTATATCCGCCGGCAGACGGAGCACAAGTGGCAGGAGATGGGAAAGGTCACGTCCATTGAGAACGCGACGGTTCTGGTGCTGGGACTCGGCGACATCGGCGGCAAGTATGCGGAAAAGATGCATGCCCTCGGTGCCCATGTCATCGGTGTCCGGAGAAGTGTCCGGGAAAAGCCGGATTACCTGGATGAGGTGCATACGCTCGATGATCTGGATGCACTGCTGCCGCAGGCAGATATTGTGGCCATGGTGCTGCCGGGCGGTGCGCAGACGGAGCATCTCATGGATGAGCGGCGGCTTCGCCTCATGAAGCCGGGTGCGTATCTCCTCAATGACGGCCGGGGTAATGCCATCGACCCGGAGGCCCTGAAGCGGGTGCTGCGGGACGGGCAGCTCGGCGGTGTGGGACTGGATGTGACCGAGCCGGAGCCGCTGCCGGAGACAGACGAGCTCTGGGACTTCGAAAACGTCATCATCACGCCGCATGTGGCAGGAAAATTCCTGCTGCAGCAGACCTTTGAGAATGTGGTGCATATTGCGGGAGAGAATCTGAAGGCGTACCTGAACGGCGGGGAGCTGACACATCTTGT
>CAVELT010000049.1:0-8140 GCA_963616545.1 Dysosmobacter segnis
TTCCTAATAAGGTTTTGTTGGCGCTAAACCGAAAATGATGTACACTAAGGCTGTCAGAAACACAGCGGCTGCCGAAGAGCAGCGGCTTTTAGCTTTTATACTATCAGGAGGTAATGATATGTTCCCTTACAAGAAGGCTTGTATGTTTGTCGGCGGTCTGCTTTTCGGTACAGCAGGTGTTTCGGTTCTGAAGAGCCAGGATGCGAAGAAGGTGTACACAGAGTGCACAGCAGCAGTGCTGCGGGGCAAGGATGCCGTGATGGCAACCGGCACAGCCCTTCGTGAGAACTGCACAGATATCTATGAGGATGCCGTAGACATCAACGAGAAGCGTTATCGTGCAGCAGATCAGAAGAAGCTGGAAGAGGCCAGAGCACTGGTGGCTGAGTACGAGAAGAAGACAGCTGAGGATGGTGAATAAGCAGCGGCAGCTTCGGAATGGAGGGGGATGTGCTTCGGCATTCCCCCTTTTATCTGTGTATAGGAGATAACAAAGAATATGAGATATGTGATTCGACATGAATCCTCCCGAAGACTGCGGGTGCATATGGCGGATGTGCGTATGTCCATGGGACAGGCGGACCAGCTGGAGTATTTCCTGAAGAGCAAGTGCTTTGTGGAGGATGTGAAGGTCTTTGACCGTACCGGCGACGCGGTGATCCGCTATGCGGGCGGGCAGAAGCCGCGTGAGAAGGTTCTGGCGGCGCTGACGGCATTTTCCTATGATACGGAGGAGGTGCTGGCACTGGTGCCGGAGCAGACCGGCAGAGCCCTGAACCGGGAATATCAGGAAAAGCTGGCTATGACAGTGCTCGGCAGAGGCTTCCGGCAGGTCTTTTTCCCGGCGCCCCTGCAGATCGCCTGGACCGTGATGAAGAGTGTGCGCTTCATTTTACACGGCCTAAGCTGCCTGCTGCACGGAAGGATCGAGGTGCCGGTGCTGGATGCCACGGCAATTCTGGCCTCCATGCTGCGAAGTGACTTCGCAACGGCGTCCTCCGTCATGTTCCTGCTGGACATCGGCGAGATCCTGGAGGAGTGGACCCACAAGAAGTCTGTCGGCGATCTGGCCCGTTCCATGGCGCTGAAGGTGGATAAGGTATGGCTCAAGACTGAGGGCGAGGATGTGCTCGTGGACGTGAGCGCCGTACAGCCCGGGGACCGCATCGTTGTGCGGACCTCCAACATTATCCCGCTGGACGGTGTGGTGGTTTCCGGTGAGATGAGTGTGAACCAGGCCTCCATGACCGGTGAATCCGTGCCGGTGGTGAAGTCGGAGGGCGGTTATGTTTATGCCGGCACCGTTGTGGAGGAGGGCGAGTGCGTGATCCTCGTCAGCAAGGCTGCCGGCGCCGGCAAGTACGACCAGATCGTGCGGATGATCGAGGATTCCGAGAAGCTGAAGTCCAACACGGAGTCCAAGGCCTTTCATCTGGCGGACAGCCTGGTGCCCTATTCCCTGGCGGGCACGGCGCTCACCTATCTCCTGACGCGGAACGTGACCCGGGCGATTTCCTTCCTGATGGTGGATTTCTCCTGTGCCCTGAAGCTGTCCATGCCGCTGACGGTGCTGTCGGCGATCCGAGAAGCCGGCGAGTCCGACATTTCCGTAAAGGGCGGCAAGTTCCTGGAGGCCGTGGCCCAGGCCGATACCATTGTCTTTGATAAGACCGGTACGCTGACCCATGCGACACCGCAGGTGGTGCGGATCGAGACCTTCGACGGCGTAGACGAGGCGCAGGCACTGCAGCTGGCTGCCTGCCTGGAGGAGCATTTCCCGCATTCCATCGCAAACGCGGTGGTGCATGAGGCCGAGAAGCGAGGCATCGAGCATGCGGAGATGCATTCCGAGGTGCAGTACGTGGTAGCCCACGGCATTTCCAGTCTGGTGAACGGCAAGAAGGCCATCATCGGCAGCTACCACTTCGTCTTCGAGGACGAGGGCACGGCGCTTTCTGCAGAGGAGCAGGAGCGTCTCACTGCGCTGCCGGGCGAGTATTCTCAGCTTTACATGGCCATTGACGGCAGACTGAAGGCGGTGCTCTGCATCTTTGATCCGCTCCGCGAGGAGGCGAAGGGCATCATTGATGAGCTGCACGCCCTCGGCATCACGAAGGTCTGCATGATGACCGGAGACAGCCAGAAGACGGCAGCAGCCGTGGCGCGGCGTCTGAATATCGATGAGTTCCATGCCGAGGTGCTGCCGGAGGATAAGGCCGGCTTCATCCGGGAGGAGCATCTTCGCGGACGGAAGGTCATCATGGTCGGCGACGGCGTGAACGATACACCGGCGCTTTCCGAGGCGGATGCGGGCATCGCCATCAGTGACGGCGCGGCCATCGCCCGGGAGGTTGCCGACATTACCATCGCATCGGAGAACCTGGCGGAGCTGGTGACCTTGCGGCGGCTCAGTATGGCCATGATGAAGCGCATCCATTCCAACTATCGCTTTATCATTTCCTTTAACGGCCTGCTGATCGCCATGGGCGTGCTGGGACTGATTCGGCCCGCAAGCTCGGCGCTGCTGCACAACACCTCGACCGTTGTGACGGGACTCCGCAGCATGACGAATCTGCTCCCGAAGGAGGAAGAGGAGCGGATCGGGGCCTGAGGGCCTTTGATGTACGGAACAGATATTTATATCTGAAAAATCAGGGGACACACAAAAAGTGTGTCCCTTTTGTGTCCCTGCATGCGATAGTATAAGCACATAATTGCTGAACCGAATGCGGGTTGAGGAAAATGTATTCGGCCTCGAGACGGCAGATGAGAATAAGAAAAGAGGTATGCTATGAAATTGAGAGTAAAAGGTGCGGCACTGGTGATGGCAGCGTTGGTGATGGCAGCAGGGTCCTCTGTGACATCGTTTGCTGCAGTTTCCTACAATGACTGGTATTACAATATTTTTGGCGAGTATCCCGGCGGAAACATCACAGAGTGGGAGGGAGATCCGACCTACTGGACCTATCTCAAGGAGAATGATACCGAGGCATACAAGAAGCTGAAGAACAGTTACGTAGAGCCGGGCAGTGAGGGTACAACCACCAATACGTCGACCTACGGTTATCCGGATGACCCGTACTGGAACGGCACCACGGCGAAGTGGAGTGTAGACGGCAAGGCATCCAAGTTCCAGGTGCGCATCTATCGCGACGGCTCCAGAATCACCACGAAGGAAACCACAAGCAAGAGCATCAGCCTGTCCTCTGTGATCACAAAGACAGGCTATTACTACTTCGAGGTAAGAGCATACAACGCAAACAGCGGTTGGTCAGACTGGATGGATTCTGATGAGAAGTACTTCACGGCATCCAGCACCAGCACAACAAGCACCTCCACCGGCACGACGACAAGCTCCGGCGGCCCCGGCAAAACCACAACTACAGCATCCGCACAGTGGCTGCGGGCAGCAGACGGCAGCAACAAGTGGTGGTACAGACATGCGGACGGCGGCTATACCTCGAACAACTGGGAGCTGATCAACAATAAGTGGTACTATTTCGATGCCTCCGGCTGGATGAAGACCGGCTGGCTGACCGTCGGCGGTGCAACCTATTATCTGGGCGCTGACGGCGCCATGGTGACCGGCCTGAACTACATTGACGGCGCAACCCATAGCTTTGACGCGGCCTCCGGCAAGATGCTGAGCTGACCGGCATCAAAGTAAGTGCGGCCAGTGATCACGGTCGGCTTCGAAGCAAAAAACAAAAGCATATCGGATGAGAAAGGGTCGTTCGGCATAGAGCCGGGCGGCCTATTTTTATTCCCGGACTATTGACATCCCGTGAACATATGATAGAATACTCATATGAACAACAACTGATATGAAGGAGGGCGGATGTCGGAAGAGAGGCAGTACGATGCCGAAAAAATCGATCACATCATTTCAAACGTCAGCGAGGATGAGCTTTGCGAGCTGGCGGAGCTGTTCAAGATCTTCGGCGATTCCACAAGAATCCGGATTCTGTACGATCTCTTTGATGGCGAGAAGGGTGTGACGGAGATCTGCGAGGATCTGGACATGAATCAGTCGGCGGTTTCTCACCAGCTGAAGATCCTGCGGGTATCCAAGCTGATCAGCGCGCGGCGGGACGGCAAGTCCATGATCTACGCGCTGGCGGACGATCATGTGAAGACCATCATAGCGATGGGCAAGGAGCATATTGAGGAGTGAAGACATTATCCTGGGGAAATGTCGGCGAAGCAAAAAGAGGGGCGGGGCCCCGGAAAGAGGATCATTATGAAGAAGAAGTTCAAGTGTGATATCGATTGTGCAGCCTGTGCAGCCAAGGTGGAGGATGCCATCAAGAAGCTGGAGGGCGTAACAGATGCCAAGGTGAATTTCATGATGCAGAAGTTCACGCTGGAGGCAGAGGATGCGCGCTTTGAGGAGCTTCTGTCCCTGGCGATTGAGACCGGAAAGAAGATCGAGCCGGACTTTGCCGTGGAGCGGTAAGAATCAGAAACGGAAGGCCTTTACAAAAATACAGCGGGAGCAGTCTGCCTTTCGCTGTATTAAATTTACTTATTTTCAGGAGAAAACACATGAGCGACAAATTAAAGAGGGAGCTGAGTCACATTCTGGCGGCCCTGGCGATCTTTGCGATCTTCATGATCTTCGATAAAACAGGAGCGCTGCCGGTGGTCTTTGAGAATCGGACGCTGAGTCTCGCGGTGTATCTGCTTCCCTATTTTTTGGCCGGCAAGGATGTGGTGCGGAAGGCACTGCTGGGCATCAAAAACCGGCAGCCCTTTGATGAATCCTTCCTGATGCTGGTGGCCACGGTCGGCGCCTTCGCCACCGGAGAGAATTCGGAGGCCTGTGCAGTGATGCTCTTCTACCAGGTGGGAGAGTGGTTCCAGAGCTATGCCGTCGGAAAATCGCGGCAGTCCATCACGAAGCTCATGGACATCGTGCCGGAATATGCCAATGTAGAGCAGTCCGACGGCAGTGTGGAGACCATGGATCCGGATGACGTGGAGATCGGGGACATCCTGGTGATCAAGCCCGGCGAGAAGATCCCCGTGGACGGCATTGTGGAAAGCGGCGACAGCCTCGTGAACACGGCGGCGCTGACCGGAGAATCCGTGCCGCGGAGCGTGCATGCCGGTGACCAGGTGATTTCCGGCTGCATCAACGGGGAGGGCATGCTCCGGGTGCGGGCATCAAAGGCCTTTGAGGATTCCACGGTATCCCGCATTCTGGAGCTGGTGGAGAATGCCTCCGAGAAGAAGTCGCAGACAGAGAACTTCATTACCCGCTTTGCACGCTGGTATACGCCGGTGGTGGTATACGGCGCGGTGGCCCTGGCCATCCTGCCGTCTTTGATTCTGGGACAACCCCTGACCTGGATCTATCGTGCCTGCACCTTCCTCGTCATTTCCTGCCCCTGTGCCCTGGTGATCTCCATTCCGCTGTCCTTCTTCGGCGGCATCGGCGCCGCCAGTCAGAACGGCGTGCTGGTGAAGGGCTCCAATTATCTGGAGCTGCTGTCTCAGCTGGATACAGTGGTTTCTGATAAAACCGGTACGCTGACGGAGGGCAGCTTCCGGGTTTCTGCGGTCATTCCGGCAGAAGGCATTGACCGGGAGGAGCTGCTGCGGACGGCGGCTCTCGCGGAGGGGCTCTCTACACATCCCATCGCCCGCTCCATTGCGGAGGCATATCAGGAACAGGCCAACGGCGGAGAACTGAACACCCGGCTTCTGTCTGATACGGAAAATGTCAGCGGCCTGGGCTTACGGGCCACGGTCGAAGGGGAGCGTGTGCTCGTGGGAAATGAGAAGCTTCTCGCGGCAGAAGGCATTAACTTTACAAAGGCGGAGGATCCGGCGGCGACCGTCTGCTATGTGGCCCGGGCCGGTCGCTTCTTGGGAGCTATTCTCATCAAGGATCAGGTGAAAAAGGAGGCCGCAGAGGCGGTGACAGCCATGAAGAAGGAGGGCGTGAAGCAGATCGTCATGCTCACCGGCGACCGCCGCAGTGTGGGTGAAGCTGTTGGAAAGGCGTTGGGACTGGATACGGTCTATGCGGAGCTTCTGCCCCAGGACAAGGTCGACAAGGTGGAGCAGCTCCTTGCTGGTCTCGAGAAGCGGGGCAATGAGAAGAAGCGGCCGCGGCTTGCCTTTATCGGCGACGGCATCAACGATGCGCCGGTGCTGAGCCGCGCCGATGTCGGAATTGCCATGGGCTCCATGGGCTCGGACGCGGCAATCGAGGCCGCCGACATTGTCATCATGGACGATGACCTGCGGCGGATTCCCGCCACCATCCGCATTGCCCGGAAGACGGTACGGATCGCCACAGAAAATATCGTATTCGCGCTGGCAATCAAGGCCGCCATTCTGCTGCTCGGCGCCGTGGGCCTCGCCAATATGTGGGCCGCGGTTTTTGCCGACGTAGGCGTGGCAGTCATCTGCATCCTGAACGCCATGCGGCTGCTGCGATATAAGGGATAAGGAAACGGAAAAGGGAGGTACTATATATGATTAATGCGGTAGGACGTGAGATTGATGACGCGCTTCTGGAAAAATACCATCTGTCTGCTTTTGCGGGTCAATACGCCAGAGACGGGTACTGCTATCAGAAGGCTTCTCCGAAGGCAACAGCGCAGACGCGGCCGACGGAGAGCAAGGTGCTGCCGAGCATCACGGAGGCGCTGCTGAAGTGCGGAATCCGGGATGGCATGACGCTTTCCTTCCATCATCATTTCCGGGACGGAGACTATGTGATCAATATGGTAATGCAGGCGGTGGCCGCTTTGGGCGTGAGGGACATTAGCATCTGCTGCAGCTCTCTGGGCACGGCCCAGGCGCCGATTGTACCCCTCATTGAGGACGGCACCATCACCGGCATTTCCACCAGCGGCATTCGGGCGGAGATCGGCGAAGCGGTTTCCCGCGGCAAGCTGAAGAACCCTGCCTTCATCCGAAGCCACGGCGGAAGAGTGCGGGCCATTGAGTGCGGAGACGTGAAGATTGACATTGCCTTTATCGGTGCACCTACGTCGGATTGTTACGGCAATGCCCGGGGCAAGGGCGGAAAATCCGACTGCGGCGTGCTGTCCTATTCTGTGGTGGATTCACGCTATGCGGATCATACGGTGGTGATCACGGATACGCTGGTGGAGGCGCCGAATATGCCGGCCAGCATCCAGGGAATTGATGTGGACTACGTCGTGGTGGTGGACCAGATCGGAAACCCCAATAAGATCGCCAATGCGCTGCTGCGCTTCACGGAGGATCCCCGGGAGCTGATCATAGCGCGGTATACGGCAGAGGCCATGGCGGCAACGCCTTATTTCCGGGACGGCTTCAATTTCCAGACCGGCGGAGGCGGACCGTCTCTTGCGGCAACCCGTTTTCTGAAACCGTATATGGATGAGAAGAATGTCAGGATGGGATTCTGCATGGGCGGTGTGACCAGGCCGGAGCTGGAGCTTTTGCAGGCGGGCTACATCCGGACCATTCTGGATGCCCAGGATTTCGATCTGGCCTCTGTGCGTTCTGTCAATGAGACGCCGGGGCATTATGAAATTTCCACATCCCAGTATGCCAATCCGCTGAATAAAGGAGCTTTTGTAGACCAGCTGGATTTTGTGATCCTCGGAGCACTGGAAATTGATGTGCACTTTAATGTCAATGTCGTTACCGGCTCTGACGGTATCCTGCGGGGCGCACCCGGCGGGCATCCGGATACAGCGGCCGGTGCGAAATGTACCATTATCGTGGCACCGCTTCTTCGGACCCGGAACGTTACGGTATGTGACGAGGTATTGACGGTGACGACACCCGGCGAAAGCGTGGATATGCTGGTAACGGAGTACGGCATCGCGGTGAATCCGCGTCGGCCGGAGCTTCTGGAGGCTTTGAAAAAGACAACGCTTCCGCTGATGACCATAGAGGAGCTTCGGGACATTGCCTATTCCATTACAGGAAAGCCGGAGCCTGTCAAATTCGGAGACCGGGTGGTGGCCCTGGTCGAATACCGGGACGGCACCATCATTGACACAGTGCGGCAGATGGATTAAAAGGAAATCTCTTGACGGCAGCAGACAGCGGGAATAGAATTTTCCGGAATGCTGACGAAGGAGAATGAATCAATGGAAACAAATCCCAATAAGATGGACATGCTGCACGG
>CAVELT010000050.1:0-11068 GCA_963616545.1 Dysosmobacter segnis
GCGTAAGCAGAACATTTCGATGGAAGCGTTTTGATTTCATAGGCATAAATCCGTTTATCGTTCAAAGAACGTCCAAGGCATGAATAAAAATAGGACATTATTCTACTATGGATGGGCGGACTTGGCAAGAAACTTTCTTAAATTTGCCTGGGATAGGATGAAATAGCCCCCTCTTTTTGTACGCTGATGGCACAGAATTGATTTGAAAAGGCCAGGCATTCCGTCAGATCAGCACTATCCACATCTTGCAAAAGATCAAGCGTCACGTTCTTTTCGCTGAGCTTCCAGAGGAAGGAACCGATGAAGCCGTCTCCGGCCCCGGTGGTATCCACAGCCTTGACCTTTTGAGACGGCGCAAATGCTTTGGCATGCTCTGTGAAGGCATAGGCGCCCTGGCTTCCGCAGGTAAAGAGAATCAGCTTTACGCCCTTCTCAAGAAGCCCGGGCACGGCTTTTTCGATATCCTCTTCTCCGGTAATGAACTTCAGCTCCTCATCGGAGATCTTCAGAATATCGCACAGGGGAATGAATTCATTTACCCGGCTCTTCAGCTTGTCGAGATCATCCCAAAGCGGGAATCTCAGATTCGGGTCAAAGCTGATGATCGTCTGATTCTTCCTTGCGTACTCTATGGCCCGGACATGGGCATCCTTCATGGGGAAGTCTCCCAGGGAGACGCTGCAGAAATGGAGGGCATAGGCCTCGCGGAACCATTCCTCCCGGATCTGCGAGGCCTGCAGCAGCATATCCGCCGACGGCTTCCGGTAGAATGAGAAGGTGCGGTTTCCGTCCTGCTCCAGACTGACAAAGGCAAGGGCCGTATTCGCCTTGTCGGTGAAGCTGACAGCCGCGGTATCGATGCCGTAAAATTCAAATTCACGAAGAATTTTCTTTCCGAACGGATCATCTCCGAGCTGTGTGATCATGGCGGAGGCACCGCCGAGCTTTGTGAAGGCGCCGCATACATTGGCCGGTGCGCCGCCCACCTTCGGTGCAAATGCTGTTACCTCGTCAAAGGAGCAGCCTGTTTTGTTCGGAATAAAGTCGATCAGTGCCTCGCCGATGGCAATAAGCTTTTTATTCTCCAAGATACTTCACCTCCATATCGCGCAGCGGACAGAGGACCGGGGAAATGTCTTCGGCCCTGAGCCTTACGGTCTCCTCCTCCGGATACATTCTCGTGCCGAGGACGGTTCTGCCGCCGTCTAAATAAATTTCCAGTGCGCTTTTATCCGCTATGATCCGGATATCCGCGCATTCCGTCAGCTTTGCTCTCCGCACGGTTCTCCCGCCGCCGACATTGGCATCGGTAAACTGCAGCGTAAAAATTTCTCCGTCCCAGGAAAGCGCTGCGGCATCGTCTATCGTGATGCGGAATGCCCGGTCCACCGGCGAGCTCAGTTCAAAGGGAAGCTTCGCTGTGACACAGGTTCCCGCTTCCACGGAAAGCGGCTGCTCCCGGAGGGCCTCGAGCTCACGAATCGGCTGCTGCAGCAGCGTGCCGTCCTCTGCTCTCGTGATTTCGCGCGGGATGGTCAGACAGTGCTGATAGCCAAGCGCTGTCGTCGGGTTGGCATACGGGATGTCGCCGATGCCCATCCATCCGATCAGAATCCTTCTTCCGTCCGGGGCCTCAAAGCTCTGCGGCGCATAAAAGTCAAAGCCCTTGTCCCATTCGGTAAAGGTCTGCAATGCGCCGTCATAACGAAAATACCCGGAGGAATAGACATTCTGATTTTCGGTATCCGTATGCACAAGTCCCTGCGGCGAAAGACCCAGATATCTGTGCCCGCCGACGGTGAAGCAGTCCGGGCATTCCCACATATAGCCGAAGTTTTCGACGGCATCTGTACCGACATACTGCCAATGCTCGAGGTCGTCGGAGCGATAGAACAGCACGCAGCCCTGATCCTCCCGTGTTCTCGCGCCCAGCACCATATGCCAGCTGCCGTTTTCCAACCATATCTTCGGATCCCGCACATGACAGGAGCAGAAGGCCGGATAATCCTCATTTCTCAAAACGATTTCCTTCCGGCTCATGTGCACGCCGTCCTTGGTGGAGACATGGATCACATTGGCCTCTCTGCCGGCGGAAATGTAGTCATAATTTCCCGGGTGCTTGACATTTCCCGTATAGAAAATATGAAGCACATCATCGCAGACAACGGCAGAGCCGGAATATACGCCGTCCCTGTCCTCCGGAATGTCCGGAACCATCACAGTTCCCGTGAATTCCCATTCCAGAAGATTTCTGCTCCGGTAATGTCCCCAGCATTTTCTGCCGCTGCCGTCGGCATGATCCGGCGCATACTGGAAATAGACATGGTAGAATCCGCCGAAAAAGCATAAACCGTTCGGATCATTGAGCCACCCCGCGGGCGGCTCAATATGAAGCGACTGACGCCATTTTCCGTCAATGAACATGATGACCTCACTCCTTTGTCAGTGTAAGCAAAGTTTCTCCCGTGTTTACCGTTCCGCTGGTCTTCAGTTCCACACCGGCATAATCATCAGAATTTGTGACGATCACCGGTGTCACTGTATTATAACCCTTGGATTTGATGAAATCCATATCAAAGGTGATCAGTGTCTGGCCCTTCTTCACCTTGTCGCCCTCTGCCACAAAGGCCTGATAGCCCTCACCGCCGAGCTCCACGGTATTGATGCCGATATGAATGAGAATTTCTGCGCCGTTGTTCAGCGAAAGGCCGATGGCATGCTTGGTGTCAAAAATCGTTTCCACGGTACCGTCTGCCGGGGCAACGACCTTGCCCTCCGTCGGCTCGATGGCAGCACCGAGGCCCAGAACGCCCTTGGCAAAGGTTTCATCCGGCACATCCGCAAGCGGAATCGCTTTTCCGTTCAGCGGTGCGGCAACGACATTTTCCTGCAGCGCCTCTGCAGCAGCTGTCTTTTCCTCTGCCAGACCTTCCTCCTGTGCCTTGCCTTCCGCAGCGGTCTCAGCATTGTCCTCCTTGATGCCCATGATCCAGGATGCCGCGAAGGCTACCACAAAGGCCACAACGAAGGTCAGCAGGTAGCCGACAAAGGAATCCACCGTAATCAGGAAGCCGAAGAGGCCGGTAACACCGTTGGCTGTTGCATAGACGTTCATAATGGAGGCCACAGCGCCGCCGCAGGCACCGCCGATCATGCCGGCAATGAAGGGACGTCCGTAACGGATATTCACACCGAAGATGGCCGGCTCAGTGATACCCATGAAGGCAGAAAGTGAAGCCGGAAGCGCCATCGCCTTGGTCTTGTTGTTTCTGGTCTTGAGTGCCACTGCCATCGCAGCTGCGCCCTGGGCAACATTGGCTGCTGTCGCGATGGGCATCCAGGTATTCATGCCGTTGTTCGCGAGCATCATCATCTCAATCGCATTGTACATATGGTGAACACCGGCAACCACGGTAGGCGCGTAAACAGCGCCCATGATGAAGGCACCTACACCGAAGGGAATGGCAATCAGCTTCTGTGCACCCACCAGAACCCAGGACTCGATCTGTGCAAATACCGGTCCGATAATGGTCATACTGAAAAATCCGGCCACCAGAACCGATACCAGGGGTGTCACAAAGAGATCGAACATCTCCGGCACCTTCTTGTGCAGCGGTTTTTCAATGGCACTCATCAGCCAGACAGACAGGATCACCGGGATGACATGTCCCTGATAGCCCACATTCTGGATGTTCCATGCGCCGAACCAGGACCAGAGGGTTTCTGTCTCTGCACCGCTAGCCACTGTCCAGGCATTCACAAGACTCGGGTGGATCATCAGCATGCCGATGACCGCACCCAGATACTGGTTTCCGCCGAAGATCTTTGCCGCTGAAATGGCAATCAGAATGGGCAGGAAGGTCAGCGCTGTATTGGAGAACATGTTCAGCAGCTCATACAGATGAGAGGATGACATGCCGGGGAAGACCTGCACGAGACCGCCCAGAAGACCGTTTAGAAGGCCTGTGGCAACGATTGCCGGGATGATCGGTACGAAAATGTCGCCGAGGCTCTTGATGGCTCTTTTGTACCAGGGTGCCTTGGAATTTGCCGCGGCCTTGACATCTGCCTTTGTTGCTGCCTGAATGCCGGCCTCCTTGATAAACTCGTCATATACCTTGTTGACCGCACCGGTTCCGATGATGATCTGCAGCTGTCCGGCTGCCTCAAATACACCCTTTACACCGTCAGTCGATTCCAGCACCGATTTTTTTACCTTGGCATTGTCTGCAATGACCAGTCTCAGTCTGGTGGCACAGTGTGCTGCGCTTGCCAGATTGTCCTTTCCGCCTATGGCAGAAAGAATTTCATGTGCCGTTTTTTTGTAATCCATAACTCCCTCCCACATCCGTTGGTTTCACATTCATTATGAAACCGATTTCATTTGATACAAACATTGTACCTGAAATAATACGCTTTGCATATTGACAAATGTGGATAAGCTTCACTGCGGAAATAGTGGGTTTCACACAGTTTCATATTGCGGCCGGTCCGGCCTTATCGGTTCGTGGACTCTCTCTCCACGATTTCATAATCGAGCCGCAGGATCTTGGGAACGGTCGAGCTCCTGCCGAGAGAATTCAGCAGCATCTGCGCCGCCTCGATGCCTGCCGTTTTATAGTGAAGTCTTGCCGAAGTAAGCGGAACCGCTGTGACGGCGCCCAGCTTGGAATCGCCGACACCGCAGAGCATAAGCTCCTCCGGGATCCGTATCCCGCTTTCCCGGCAGTACAGGACAGCGCCGGCCGCAATGGTGTCTGTTGCGCAGAAGAGAAAATCCGGTGCGGCGGAGCGGCTCAGGAGCTTCCTTGCACAGTGATACCCCGAATCCATGGTGAATTCTGCGGTCGCTGCATTGCCCGGATCCAATGTGATATTGTGATCAGCCAGTGCCGCGAGAAAGCCCTTGTGCCTTGCCTCACCGGAGGCCTTGTCACTGTCTGTGACGCCGATATAGCCCGGGATTTTCCCACCCTTCTGAATCATGAGCGCGGTCAGGGCGTAGGCCGCCCCGTAATCATCGTGGCATACACTGTTGTAGCCCTTGTACTGCTGCCCGACAATCACCACCGGAATGTGCATCTTGTTCAGGACCGAATGGTGCCTGTCAGTGAATATTGTAGCCAGCAGAATGACCCCGTCCACTCTGTTCCGGCGGAACAGATCCAGATACTCGATTTCCTTACGGTAGTCATTTGCTGTATTGACGAGGATGAGCTGGTAGCCCTGCTCCGAAAGCACCTGGCTGATTCCCTCTGTGATCCTGGCGCAGCTTTCACTCGAAAGCTTCGGCAGGATCACCCCCACCAGCTTGGTCACCCGGGTCTTGATGGATCTTGCCGTGAGACTGGGCGCATAGCCGGTTTCCTTTATCGCCCGTTCGATCCTCTCACGCTTGTCGTCACTGAGATAGCCCTTATTAAAGTACCTGCTAACGGCAGATTTCGACACACCGGCATATTCTGCGAATTCTGAAATGTTCATGATTTCACTTGATTTTCAGCGGATGCTTATCCCTCAAAGATGCTGTCTACATACTTTTTAGCATCAAACTTCTGAAGGTCGCCGACCTTTTCGCCGACACCGATGTACTTCACCGGAATGCCGAGCTCCGACTGTACCGCCAGCGCGATGCCGCCCTTGGCCGTGCCGTCCATCTTCGTGAGGATAATGCCGGTGACCTGACAGCAGTCCTTGAAGATCTGGGCCTGGCTCATGGCATTCTGACCCGTGGTGGCATCCAGCACCACCAGGGTCTCACGGTAGCCCTCGGCAAACTCCCGGTCAATGATGCGGTTGATCTTTCCCAACTCCTGCATCAGGTTCTTCTTGTTGTGCAGACGCCCGGCGGTATCGATAATGAGGAGATCCGCATGCTTTGCCTTAAAGGACTGCAGGGCATCAAAAACCACGGCAGCCGGATCTGATCCCTCCTTCTGGTGGATCACATCCACACCGCTCCTCTTGCCCCACTCGCAGAGCTGCTCGATGGCACCGGCCCGGAAGGTATCGGCTGCCGCCAGGATCACCCGCTTGCCCCTGCTCTTGAAGCCGCCGGCCAGCTTGCCGATGGAGGTGGTTTTGCCGACACCGTTGACGCCGATGACCGAAATAATGCTCTTCTGCCGTTCGAAATCATAGTAGGAATCATCGACGCGCATCAGCTCATAGAGATACTCCCGGAGGATGCGCTTCACATCCTTCGTCATGTTCACGCCCTGGCGGTCTGCTTCATGCCGCACGGCATCGATCACCTTCATGGCGGTGTTCACACCCACGTCACTCATGATCATGGCATCCTCCAGCTCCTCATAGAAGCTGTCGTCCGCCACCTCATTGGACTGAAATATATTGTTGATCAGTTTGGAAAAAAAGTTCATGCTTCCTCCTTCGGTCAGTTGTCAAGCTGGTCCTGCACAAGATCCACAGATACCAGTGCCGAGATGCCCTTTTCCTGCATGGTGATGCCGAAGAGCCGATCCGCCCGCTCCATGGTGCCGCGCCGGTGCGTGATCACAATAAACTGCGTATGCTCTGTCAGATTCGTCAGATAGCCGGCAAAGCGTGCCACGTTGGAGTCGTCCAGCGCTGCCTCGATCTCGTCCAGCAGACAGAAGGGCGAGGGCTTCAGACTCTGAATGGCAAAAAGCAGTGAAATGGCCGTCAGGGCCTTCTCACCGCCGGACAGCTGCAGCATGTTCTGGAGCTTCTTCCCCGGCGGCTCCGCAATGATGCTGATGCCGCAGGTCAGTACATCTCCGTCCTCCGTATCCAGCTCGATCCGGCCCTGTCCGCCGCCGAAAAGCACCTTGAAGACACGGTTGAATTCCTTCTGGATCATGCTGAAGTTTTCACGGAACTGCTTTCGCATGCCGCTGTCCAGATCCCTGATGATGCCCTGGAGACTTTCCTCCGACTGCACCAGATCCTGATACTGGGTATTCAGGAACTCATAGCGTCCGGATACCTCCTTATACTGTTCAATGGCATCCAGATTCACGGAACCCAGGGAACGCATCTGATTCTTGAGCTCTGTGGTCTGGGAACGCAGAAGGCTCAGTGACGTGTCATCCACTATCGCTGTCTCCTTTGCTGCCTGATAGGTCAGATGGTATTCCTCCAGCATATAATCTGTCAGCGAACCGATGCGCTGCGTCAGCTTCTCCTTCTGAGAAGACACACGCATGGCCTCCTTCTGCAGGGAAAGCAGCTCTGCCGCGAGACTGTCCTTCTCTCCGAATACCGACTTCTGGGCATTGAGCAGCGCCGTCTTCTCCGCCGCCAGCGCCGTTTCCTGCTCCTGCAGGGTCTGCGCCTGTTCTGCGGCCGCCTGCATTTCCCCGGAAAGCGTTGAGATCTTCTCCTTTTTCTCGGCAATGCTGCGGACATGGTTCTCTGCCGAGGCGTCCAGTCCGGCCAGTGCCGTAAAGGCCGCCGTCAATTCTCCGGACAGGCGCTTCAGCGAATCCGCCGCAAAATCTGTCCGCGCCGAAAATTCGCTGTAGCTGGCATTCAGCATGGAGCGAATGCCCAGGCTCGCCGTATTTCTCGACAGCAGAAGCTCCTGCTCCTCATTCTGCAGCTGCCGGCCCTCATCCTTCAGTGCCGAAAGTACTGCTTCTGCCGCTGTCTTCTTTTTGCGAAGCGCCGAAATACGGTCTGCTGCCTTCAGCAGCTGACTCTCCAGCTCCTCCAGCTCGCGCTGCCGGCTCATGAGATTCGAGCTGTTCCGGTAGGCACCGCCGGAAATGGAGCCGCCCGGATTCAGCAGGTCTCCCTCCAGCGTCACAATGCGCAGGCTCTGGCGATAGCTTCTGGCAATGCGCAGAGCATGGTCAATGTTGTCCACCACCAGAACCCGGCCCAGCAGATATTCGGCAAGGACCTGCAGCTCCGGCCGGTAGTCAATGAGATCGCAGGCCAGACCGATGGCCCCTTCCTCCGATGAGGCCCGGAGACAGCTTTCATCCCGCCGCCCCCGGATATTGCTGAGGGGCAGGAAGGTGGCTCTTCCGTAACGGTTCTTTTTCAGGAACTGCACCATCTCCTTGGCCGTCTGCTCATCCCGGGTCACAATGTTCTGAACGCTGCCGCCCAGCGCGGTTTCAATGGCCGTCTCGTACTTTTTCGGCACCTGGATCAGCTCCGCCACCACTCCCTCGAGTCCCGGCACCTGATTGCGGCGGTCCATGACCTGCTTCACCGCATTGCCGAAGCCCTCGTAGCGCTCCGCCAGATTCCGAAGGGTTTCCAGCCGGTTCTTGCTGCTGCTGTGAAGCTGAAGCTGCTGCTGCAGCTCCTCTCCCAGCGTCCTGACGGCTTCTTCGCTGCCGCGGCGCTTTTCTTCATTTTCCTTCCGGGCCGTTGTTTTTTCCTGCAGCGCGGCTTCGATTTCCGCGAGCGCCCGCTGCTTTTCCTCCAGCTTGCCGAGAAGCTCCCGGGAAGGCCCCTTCAGTTCACCGACCGCGGCCGCAGGAGAACGCTGCTCGAGGGCATAATCCGCTCCCATACAGGCATGCACGGCAGAAAGCGCCGCTTCCCTGCTCTCCGAAATTTTTTTAAGGTCAGCCCGGATCAGCTCGCGGCTTCCTCCATTGTCTGCAGGATCCGGTGCTGCCTCTCCGTCATTCGACAGAATCAGCTGCAGCTGGTCCTCGATCAGTGTAAGAATCGACAGCTGATCCTCAATGCCGGAGATGGCCTCGAACTGCTGTTTTTTATAGTTCTCGAGCTGTGCATCCAGCTGCGCGCCGCTGCTCTCTTCTGAACGGATCTGCTCCTTCAGGACATTGACCTGTCCCTCCAGCTCGCTTCGCCGGAGCGCTGAACGGGAGGCGCCGTCCCGGGCCTCTGCCGCCCGGCTTTCAAGTGCATTGATCTCCTGTTCCAGCGTCTCATATTTCTGAGACAGTGCACCGGACTTCTCCCGGGTCTTCCGGAGATCCTCCTGCACTGCGGCGTCGCTGACATTGACCTGAGAAAGCTTCTCCGTGACTTCATCCATTTCCCGGACAAAGAGCACCGTATCCTTCTTCACCAGCTCATCCCGCAGTGTGAGATATTGCTTCGCCTGCTCTGCCTGCTTCTTCAGCGGCTCCACCTGCTTTTCCAGCTCCTGCAGAATGTCGGTGACGCGCTGCAGATTCGCCTGCTCCTCTGCCAGCTTCTTTTCCGCCACGTCCTTCCGGCGCTTGTACTTCACAATGCCGACTGCCTCGTCGAACAGTGCCCGCCGTTCCTCCGGCTTTCCCGAAAGGATCCGGTCAATCTGGCCCTGGCCGATGATGGAGTAGCCCTCCTTGCCGATGCCGGTGTCATAGAAGAGCTCGTTAATGTCCTTCAGACGGCATTCCGTGCCGTTCAGAAGATATTCCGACTCGCCGGAGCGATAGAGCCGCCGGGTTACGGTGATTTCATCATAGTCCAGGCCGAGACAGCGGTCGGAATTGTCCAGCGTGATGGCACAATAAGCACAGCTCTGGGCACGCCGCTGTGCAGTACCTGCGAAGATCACATCCTGCATAGAAGCGCCCCGGAGCTGCTTCACCTTCTGCTCGCCGAGAACCCAGCGCACCGCATCCGCAATATTGGATTTTCCCGAGCCGTTGGGCCCCACGATGCCCGTGATGCCCTTGCTGAAATCCAGTACCGTTTTGTTGGCAAAGGACTTAAAGCCCTGGATTTCAATTGATTTTAAATACATGTCCGGTTTCCGCCTTTATCCTGAGCAGTGCCTGGTATGCTGCTGCCTGTTCGCCTTTTTTCTTCGAAGAGCCCTCGCCCACGCCGTACTCCTCTCCGCTCACAGAAACGGAAATACGGTAGAAGCGATCATGACAGGGGCCCGATTCCTCCAGAAGCGTGTATTCCATTTCCAGACGATTCTGAGAGCAATACTCCTGCAGTACCGTTTTCGCATCCCGGTACAGGCTCTTGTTTTCGATATCAGACAGCACCAGCTCAGTCACAAATTTCCGGGCGGGATCCATGCCGCCGTCGAGATACATCGCCCCGATGACAGACTCAAAGGCATCCGATAGCACCGAATCCCGGCGATTGATGCCCTCCCGAGTCTCCCCTCGGCCAAGCACGATATAGTCACCGAGATGCAGCCGCCGGGCCGCTTCGGCCAGCGTCGGTTCACAGACCAGTGCCGCCCGCACCTTGGTCATGTCTCCCTCCTGCAGCACCGGCCGGCGCTCATAGAGAAAGACGCTGGAAATCAGCTCCAGCACCGCATCTCCCAGAAACTCCAGCCGCTGATTGGAGGCCTCCTTCGGGTCTCCGTTCTCATTGGAAAAGGAGGGATGAATCAGCGCATGCTGCAGCAGCTTTCTGTCCTGAAAGTGATAGCCGATATCCTCCTCCAGCTTTGTTAAATCCATTTTTCTGTCCTTCTTACTTTGCTGCCCGGATGGCCTCCACAGCCTGTCCCACGGTCTGGAACTGCTCTGCCGCATCATCCGGAATCTCAATGCCGAAGGTCTCCTCGATCGCCATCACGATCTGCACCACATCCAGAGAATCCGCATGCAGATCATCCACAAAACGCGTCTCCATGGTGATCTGATCCTCAGAAACACCGCTCATCTCCGTTGCAATGATTTTTTTCAGCTTCTCAAATTCCATTTTCTTTTCCTTCTTTCCTTCAGGTTAATGTCTTCGGCCGCAGCTGCCGGGCTCAGCCCTGCGCTTCTGCTTCCGCCGCTTCTACCTGTGCCTGTATCTTCTTTACAATGTCCTTTTCCGCGAAATCCGCACACTGCTGAATGGCCGTGGTCAGCTCTCTGCCGTCGGTGTTGCCGTGGACCTTCACCACCAGTCCCTTGAGACCGAGGATCGGTGCGCCGCCGTACTGCTTGGCATCAAACTTCTTCATGGTCTTCTTCAGTGCCGGCTTGATCAGTGCAGCACCCAGCAGAGTCTTCAGACCGGAATGCTTCAGGGTATCCGTGATCTCCGTCAGGAGCATCTTGCCGACGCCCTCATACATCTTCAGCACCACGTTGCCGACAAAGGCATCCGCCACAACCACATCGCAATTGCCGTCCACAATGTCCCGGGCCTC
>CAVELT010000051.1:0-12023 GCA_963616545.1 Dysosmobacter segnis
TTGTTCAGGTTGGAATATGCCTTGGCGTCCGTCTTTTCGCTTGGCTTCTCCAGCTTTGCGGACTTTTCAGCAAGCTCAGTCTTTAATGTATTGAAGTTGATCTTCTTTTTCTCTTCGGGCTTTGCATTTTCCGCTGCCTTTGCACCGCTTGTCTTGATCGGGTGCGGGTAGCTCGGATCCTGATGCATAAGTTCCATCATCCGAACACAGCCCTGCTTACGAAGCTGTCCAAGCTCAGAGGACATGTCCTTAAGCTTACCCTGTTCGTCTGTGTGCTTTGCGAGGTAAGTCTCGCAGGCCGCGTGCGCTTCCTTCACACCGAGGTTTCCGTTAAGATACTCGTGTACGGCGTTCACCATAGCGGTATATTCGCCGGAATCCTTTCCGCCCATACCAAGGAAACTGAACTTCTTGACACTCGTCATTGCATCACAAGCTTCCTTGATCTCCCCGTGCAGCTTCTCTGCCTTACGATTGTTTACGGTTGCTGCAGGGGACGCCTTATAAAAGTCATCCATGGCCTTTCTTGCTTCCTTGAGATTTGCGGTAGCCTCCTTCAGCATCTTCAGCCGATCCGCCTTTTCATTTGTATAAGACTTATGCACGTTCTCAAGGGCATTAGCCGCGCGCTGATTAAAGTTTTTCTTCTCATTCTCACGGAACGCCTTGAATGTCTCTACCTTCTTTGCTACATTCTTGGTCTGTTCTTTAACGTCCTTATCGAGCTTAGCCTGATCGTATTCCGGTATGATTTCCAACACATCAAAGTCTCTCTGCCGCTGTGAGAACTCGCTGACTTTGTCGTTCATCTCATAACGGAAAGCCAGCACATCCTTCATGTGATCCTTGATATGCTTCTTATATTCAGCTGCCGCATACTGCACGGCTGCACTCTCACGCTTCCGGTCATTTTCGAAGTTGTCAGAGAAAGATACGGTATTGAGATTTACGGCCAGCTTAAATTCATCAAGATTTTTCTTGACATCGAAGCCCGCGCGGCGCTCGTTGGTGTTAGTAGAGTTTTTAACTGCTGCCTTATAAAGCCGGAAATAATTCTGTCTCTCCTCCTGACAAAGTGCAAGCTCCTTATCATATGCGGCCTTCGCATCCTTAAGCTCGAAATCATTGTCAAATTCCTGCTTAGAGGATTCGCTGATCTGCTTAAATGCCTCAGTTGCTTCCGCTGTTTCCTTTGAAACCGTGTCGAAGATCGGCTTTTCCTTCTCAAGAAGCGCATATTCCTTGAAGACCTCATCATCATTCAGGAACTGCTCATTTCTCTTAAGCTCACCAGCCATAACATCAAGATCACGCGTGGTCAGCTTCTGGGTCGTATCGCCGTCCATCTCATAGCCCTGTGCAAAGAGATGAAGGTTGTTCCCGCCAAGACGCATGAAATCGCGAAGCATGGTCTCGTAGCGATCGATGTAGTTTTGAAGCTCAGCAGGAGTCTTAATGCTCTCGCCGGAGAAAAGACCATCCTTAACGTTTCCTCTTGGATTAAACGGCTCGTTAAGTGTCCGTGTTTCCTTCTGGATCTTCTCAAGCTCATCTTCGGTAAACGCCGTAAACGGATCATTTGCCTTGTGCTCTACCGCAATGAGGTTCAGATTCTTAAGCGCTGCCTGATGCTTATCCGGGCCTACGCCAAAATTACGGTCGAAGCGGCCGAGTGTCTTGAGACCATCGAACATTTCCTCTTCCATCAGGATCTGCGTATAGTTATCAGAATAGTTCTGATGGAACTCTGCAAGAGTCATGTTCTCTATATGCTCCGGATTCGCCTGCTTTAATTCATGATACATGGAGAGGGTGTTCCACAGATTCTGGAATTCCGTGCGGAAATTTGCCTGGTTACGGTTCTCCTGCGGGAAAAGCTCCGCCTCGTTCTTTCCGTTCGTGAGACCCAGCTGATTCTCCACATTGTAGAGCTCGTGGAAGAACTTGTCACGGTTCGGATCAAAGATGAAATTATCGATTTCATAAAAGGCACCGATCAGTGTTCGCATGGAATCGGCCATGCCAGACTGATTCTCTCCTGCGAAAATGCCATTTAAAGCCTCATTGATCTTTTCTTCTGTATTCGGTACTGAGTATCCCATAAAATTATCCTTTCCGCCGTATGTTTTTTTTCTTGACGGCGCCCATTGATCATTTGATATGTACGTATAGTACACCGCCTACAGACACAGAAGAGACACACTTTTTTAGACTTTTTGCACTTTCTATCCTTCTTCCAGTTTGGACAGGTAGCGCCAGAGGGTGGTGCGGCTGATGCCCAGCTGACGCGCGGCAGCAGCCCGGTTGCCGGCATGAGCGGCAACGGCCTGCTGAACGGCTTCGCCGATGATGTCGTCCAGTGTCCGGACAGTACCGGCGGACGGCTCCGGGGTCTGGACGGCGGATGCGGCACGCAGCTTCCGTTCCTTAGCCAGAAGCTCGGCCACGGCGGCGCTCCGAATATAAGGGCCGTTGGTGAGTGCCGCCAGAGAACGCAGAAGATTTTTGAACTGGGTGTAGTTGTTGGGCCAGGTATATTGCCGCAGCATTTCGATGGCCCGGGGCTCAAAGCCGGAGATCTGCTTGCCCAGCTCGGTATTGAGATTGCTGAGATACAGGCTGGCCAGGGAAGGAATCTCGTCGGAGCGGGAGCGAAGGGATGGCAGATTCAGGGTCAGACAGCCGAGACGTTCGCTGAAGCTGCGGGCATTGTCCGGTACGGCGGCACCCTCCCGGACGGCGCAGGAAAACAGCAGCCGGATGCGGCGGGAGAGACCGGTTTCTTCAATGGCAGAAAGAATGGCAGCGGCCCACTGCTCCGGCATGCTTTCCAGGTTCTGGAAGTATATTGTATTCCCGGAGGCGCTGAGCGGGGAATTGTAGTGGTTCAGCAGAAAATCCCAGCCCTTCTCACTGACGGCGGTACAGTTGATGACCACGAAGGGACGATTGGACAGGGCACTGTGCAGGTAGAGATATTTTGCAATCTGCTCCTTACCGGTGCCGGGCTCGCCCAGGATCAGGATGGGCTGCCGCACGCCGCTCAGGGAGCGGATCTCCGTTTCCATAGGTCCCATGGCCCCACTCAGGCTGTAGAAGCTGTTGGTGAAGAGATATTCACATTCTCCCCGGTTCAGAGAACGTATGCCGGCGCGGCTGGCATGAAGGGGAATGCGGGCCGGCAGACAGTAAAACAGAAAACGCCGGATGCTGTTCAGAAGAATCTGCTGTGCGGTGATGCTGTAGAGCTGATCATATTCTGTATAGTAGAACTTTAAATTTCCGCTTTCCGGTAACTCGGACAGATGGGAGGCCATTTCCCGGCACAGGGAGGCAGAGGGGTCCGGTACGCTGCTGTAAAAAAGACTTCCGTCCTGCTCCAGCACGATGACGCGGCCGTTCTGTCCCTGGGTGATGCTGCGGAGCAGCAGCGTTTCCTGCCGCAGGCGGGCAAACCAGGTGCTGATGTTGACTGCCTGGTCCAGAGCGGCCTGCAGACTTTCGATGCCGGAATTGATGAGGAAGGCGTCCATGCCCAGCTGCCGCGCCAGGGTATGAGTTACCATATCACAGACCACCATGTGGTAATCCGCCTGCTGCAGCTGATTCAGTGTGAGCCGGGCCTCCTCCGCGCTGTGTACCGTATGAATGTCCAGCTGATAGCCCAGCAGACTGCAGAGGGTATGCGCCGGTTCTGTCACATTCGGGAAGCCCACAATGGCATAGCGGCGGCTGTAGTTCTCGGCGAGCTTCATGGCCCGCAGCACATCGTAGACAGAGATCTGGATTTCGATCACCGGCAGGTCCGTGATTTTACGGATCAGCGTGGCGGTGCCGCCGCGGGAGATGATGCAGTCATAGGTATTGGCCGGCATCTGCGCCACGATGGCCTGCCCCTCCTCCAGATCGCCGGTATGAATATCCAGCTGGATATTCGGATAGGCCTGAGCGGCATTTTCCATAATGGTATGCATGCCGTCATAGGGGGCAATGCCGAGTATTCTGGTCTTTGTGTCGATCATAAACATCCTCCGTTCCAAGATGAGACAAGTGTAGCAGATTTTTTGCTGTTGTGCATAAAAAACATGTTCACAACTGAAACAAAATGGCGAAATCATGGAGAAAAATTGTCGTATGTTGCAAAGTGAAACGCATCTGCGGCGTTTTTTCGGTGCAGGAAGAAACAAAGGGGCGCATAATCAGGGCAGAAACAAGCAAACGCTCGAAAGTCGAAATTTGAGAGTTGAAATAAGTGAGGGAGGGAAAAAGGATGCTTCTTCTGCTGGTTCTTGCAGATGATTTTACCGGAGCGCTGGACACCGGCGTTCAGTTTGCGGCCTGCGGCATCTCAACCCGTGTTGTGGTCGGTGACGCCGCAGAAATGGAAGGCTGTGACAGCACGGTGCTGGTGATCGACACCGAAACGCGGCATCTGCCGGCGGCGCGCGCCTATGACATTGTCTGTCGGCTGACGGCGCGTGCCATGCGTGCCGGCGTCTCCTGTGTATACAAAAAAACAGATTCTGCCCTGCGCGGGAATATCGGTGCAGAGCTTTCCGCGGTGCTGAAGGGCAGCGGCAGCCGACAGCTTCCGTTTCTGCCGGCCTTTCCGCAGATCGGCCGGACAACGGTGCATGGAATCCATTATATCGACGGTGTGGAGGTGACGCAAAGCCCCTTCGGCAGGGATCCCTTTGAGCCGGTGAAGCATTCCCGGGTGACGGAGCTGATTGCCGAGCAGAGCGATGTGCCTGCACTTTCCTGCGGCACGGCGGTGTCGACGGAGGCGCTCTCTTCTATGAAGGGCATTCTGGTTTTTGATGCTGCCGCGACTGAGGATCTGGATAATGTCGGCGGCGCCCTGTGCCGGGCCGGAAGCCCCCGCGTACTGGCGGGCTGTGCCGGCTTTGCGGCGAAGCTTCCGGGTCTGCTGCAGCTGCCGGCCGGAGAAAAGCCGCATCTGCCGCAGCTGGATCCGCGGCTCCTGGTGCTTTGCGGCAGCGTGAATCCCATTACACTGCGGCAGATGGATGCAGCAGAGCAGGCGGGCTTTGTCCGACTGCGGCTGACACCGCAGCAGAAGCTGGAGCCCGGCTATTGGGACAGTGCGGCCGGTGCAGAGGCGCTGGCGGAGATGGAAGAGCTGCTGGCCGCCCATCCACGCTGCATCATTGAAACCAACGATGCAGAAGGCAATCAGCTGACCGCGGAATATGCCCGGGAAAGAGGCATTGACCTGGACGGCATACGCTGCGGCATTGCCGGCAGCCTGGGAACGATGCTGGGAAAGCTGTTCACCAGTCCGTCGCTGGGGACGCTGCTTCTTACCGGCGGAGATACGCTGCTGCAGTGCATGAACAGCATCGGCGTGCAGGAGCTGGAGCCCATCTGTGAAATGGAAAGCGGCGTGGTGCTGGCCCGCTTCAGCTATCAGGGCTGCAGCCGTTATGTGATCACCAAGTCCGGCGGCTTCGGACAGGAGAATCTGCTGATTGCTTTGGCAGAAAAGATTAAGGAAACTACGAAAAATAAACGATAAGGAGAGAGGCTATGGCGAATTACGCGAAGCTCCCGGGACTGACCTGGGACGGTACAGTTTATGAGAATGAGGAGATGGGAACACTGGAGGCACTGCTTCCCACCGGCGGCTGGCCCACAGCCCATGCGCCGGCCATGACGGAGCTGCCGAACGGCGATCTGCTCTGCTGCTGGTTTGCCGGCACCTATGAGGGCAGTGCGGATGTGCACATCATCTGCTCGATTCTGCCGAAGGACGGAGCAGCATGGCTGCCGCCGGTGGATATCTCAAAGGATCCCACCAGAAGTGAGCAGAATCCGTCCCTCTTCAACGGACCGGACGGTGCGGTCTGGGCCATGTATACCGCCCAGCTCGATCGGCAGGAGGGTAAGGACAATATGCAGTATACAGCCGTGGTGCGCTGCCAGAAGAGCACCGACGGCGGCAGAACCTGGGGCGACTACACCACGGTTTTCCCGGAGGAGGGCACCTTCTGCCGGCAGCCCATTCAGGTGCTGTCCAACGGCAGATGGATCTTTGCCAACTGGCTCTGCACGGATTCTGCAGAGGGACTGTCCGGAGATCCCACAGCCTTCCGGATTTCCGATGATGAGGGAAAGAGCTGGCATATGGTGATGATGCCGAAGAGCAACGGCCATGTCCATGCCAATGTGATCGAGCTGGAGCCTGGACATCTGGTGGCCTTCATGCGGAATCGCGAGGCCTACCGGATCCACCGCAGTGAATCCTTTGACTGGGGCGAGACCTGGTCGGAGCCGGAGGCCACACCGCTGCCCAACAACAATTCCAGCATCAGCGCCCTGAAGCTGCAGAGCGGACGGATCGCCATTGCCTACAATCCCACCTGTACCCCTAACCCGCAGCCGGGAAAGGCAGCCTGGCCGGGACTGCGCTGCCCCGTGGCTGTGGCACTGTCCGAGGACGGCGGCAAGAGCTTCCCGATGATCCGCTGGATGGAGCGGGGCGAGGGCTTCATGGGAGACGAGAACAAAACCAACAACAAGCAGTATGAATACCCCTATCTCATGCAGAGCCGGGACGGCATGCTGCATCTGAGCTATGCGGCCCGGACACGGCAGGGCATCAAGTACCTTTGCTTCCGGGAGGAGGATGTGATGGGCGCAAAGCGTGAAACCGTGGGTCTCTACAATCCCACCGCGGCCCAGAGCCGATAAAGCAGCGCAGTGTAAAAACAGGACAATGACAGATGGATGAAGATAAAGGAGGATTTTGAAAATGCTGACACAGTACAATCTGAAGATGCCCCATGCGGTTTACGGCGGCGAGAATGCCATGGAGAATATCACGGCCATCATTAAGGCCTGCGGCGCCAAGAAGGTGGCAATGTTTACGGATCAGGGCATTGAAAAGGCCGGACTCTTTGCGCTGCCGGAGGAGGCAGTGAAGGCTGCCGGGGCAGAATATTACGTGCTGGATGATCTTCCGGCAGAGCCCAGCTATATGGCGGTGCAGAAGCTGGTGGATCAGTTCAAGGCCTCCGGGGCAGATCTGATCGTGGCCTGCGGCGGCGGCTCGGTGATGGATGCGGCCAAGCTGGCCAGCGTTCTGGTGACCGATGACTACGGCGTGAAGGAGCTGCTGGACAACCCGGGCATGGCGAAGAAGTGCGTGCCCATCGTGCTGATCCCCACCACAGCGGGTACCGGCGCAGAGGTGACCCCCAACGCCATCGTGGCCGTGCCCGAGAAGGAGCTGAAGGTCGGCATTGTCAATGAGAATATGATCGCGGACTATGTGATTTTGGATGCCCGCATGATCAAGAACCTGCCGAGAAAGATCGCAGCGGCCACAGGTGTGGATGCCCTGGCGCACTGCATCGAGTGCTTCACCAGCAATAAAGCCAATCCATTCAGCGATATTTATGCCCTGGAGGGTCTGGATCTGATCCTGAACAATATCGAGAAGGCCTGCGATGATCCGGAGGCCATGACAGAGAAGAACCGGATGCAGATCGCAGCATATTACGGCGGTCTGGCCATCACTGCCTCCGGCACCACGGCTGTGCATGCCCTGAGCTATCCCCTGGGCGGCAAGTATCATATCGCCCACGGCGTTTCCAATGCCATTCTGCTGGCGCCGGTGATGCGCTTCAACAGCGAGCATCCGGCGGTGCGGGAGCGTCTGGCTGTCGCTTACGACAGATGCTGCCATGAGGAGAAAAGCTGCAGCACAGTGGAGGAGAAGACGGCATGGATGATCGCCCGTCTGGAGGCCATTGTGAAGCATCTGGAGATTCCGACCAGCCTGAAGGAATTCGGTGTACCGGCAGAAGACATTGACGGACTGGTAGAGGCCGGTATGCAGGTGCAGCGGCTTCTGGTGAACAACATGCGGCCGGTGACGGCAGAGGATGCCCGTAAGCTGTATGAGGAGATCATGTAAACCGTTAGAAGATATATTACAGTGCAGATGAAAGGAGACTGAAGCAATGAAAACAAGTGAGATCAGAGGTATTATCCCTCCGGTGATTACCCCGATGAACGACGATGCGGAGCAGACCGTCAATCATGCGGCGCTGCGCAATCAGGTGGAGCGTCTGCTGGAGGGCGGCGTGCACGGCATGTTCCCGTTGGGCACGAACGGTGAGGCCTATGCCCTTTCCTTTAAGGAGAAGGAAGAGATTCTGGAAACCGTGATCGACCAGGTAAAGGGACGTGTGCCCGTTTATGCCGGCACCGGCTGCATTACCACAGCAGAGACCATCCGCATGAGCAAGCGTGCGGAGGAGATGGGCGCCGATGCGCTGTCCATCATTACCCCGAGCTTCGCAGTGGCCTCCCAGAAGGAGCTCTATGACCACTATGTGGCAGTGGCCAAGGCCGTGAATATCCCGATCATCCTCTATAATATTCCGCCCCGCACCGGCAACAAGCTGCTGCCGGAGACCGTACAGGCGCTCTGCCGGGATGTGGATGTGATCGTCGGTGCCAAGGACTCCAGCGGCGACATCGAGAACCTGAAGGCCTATATTCGTCTCACGAAGGAGCTGGACAAGGATGTGGCCATTCTTGCCGGAAATGACGGTGCGATCCTGACCTGCCTGAAGGAGGGCGGTGCCGGCGGCATTGCCGGACGTGCCAATATCTGGCCGCATACCGTTGCCCGGATCTATGACTGCTTCAAGGCCGGTGATCTGGAGGGCGCGCAGGCCGCACAGGATGCCATTGCGGTGCTGCAGCAGACCTTCAAGTTCGGCAATCCCAATACCATCATTAAGACAGCCGTTGCGCTCCAGGGATATCCGGTAGGAAAATGTCGTGCGCCCTTCAATTATGTGCCGGAGGAGGGTCTTGCGGCCATTCGTCAGGTGCTGGCAGAGAATGAAGCTAAGGGAATGAACTAAGGAGGAAATGCGATGAATAAGCCCATTGTCGGAATTACCATGGGAGATCCGGCCGGCACCGGCCCGGAGATTACGGTGAAGGCATTGGCCGATCCTAGCCAGTACAGCTACTGCCGGCCCATCGTTGTGGGTGACGCCGGTATCATGGAGCAGGCGGCGAAGCTGGTGGGACGCGAGGACATCGTGATCCATCGCTGCAGCACTGTCTCTGAGGCGCTGTTCACCCCCGGCACCATTGATGTGCTGCATCTGGACCTGATTCCGGATCTTGCTGCATTCAAGCTGGCGGAGGTCAGCGTCGAGGGCGGCAATGCCGCATTCCAGTGCGTGAAAAAGGTGATTGAGCTGGCGATGGCCGGTGAAGTGGATGCTACCTGCACCAATGCCCTGAATAAGGAGGCCATGAACAAGGCGCTCGAGTTCTACCATGGGGAGAAGTCCGACGGCTATACCCACTTTGACGGCCATACAGAGATCTATGCCACCTATACCCATACCAAGAAGTACACCATGATGCTGGCCTTCCATGATCTGCGGGTGGTGCATGTGTCTACCCATGTTTCTCTGCGGGAGGCCTGCGACCGGGTGAAGAAGGACCGCGTGCTGGATGTTATCGAGATTGCCAACCAGGCCTGCAAGGACATGGGCATCGAGAAGCCCCGCATTGCTGTGGCCGGTCTGAATCCGCACTGCGGTGAAAACGGCTTGTTCGGCCGGGAGGAGCTCGAGGAGATCACACCGGCCATTGAGGCGGCCAAGGCAGAGGGCATCACGGGCGTGGTGGGCCCCTGTCCGCCGGACAGCGTGTTCTCTCAGGCACTGGGCGGCTGGTATGATATCGTGGTCTGCATGTACCATGACCAGGGCCATATTCCCCTGAAGACGGTGGGCTTTGTTTATGACCGCGAAAAGCAGGAGTGGAAGGCCGTAGAGGGCGTGAATGTAACTCTGGGACTGCCTATTATCCGCGCCAGCGTGGACCACGGCACAGACTTCTACCATGCCGGAAAGGGAAACGGCAATGAGCTGAGCCTGATCAACGCCATCAAGTATGCCGTGAAGATGACCGGAAAAATCGAAGTGACGGAATAAGACGTAAACAACAGGACGGCTGCGGCCGTATGTCCCCTGTGGGGCCCTGCGGGGGCCTGCAGGGGATTTTTGTTTCTGCACAGCTGCGTTTCGATTTTTGTCATCGGGCAGATGCTTCTGCGCTGCGGCAGTGGATAGAGTGTGACGTGTTTCAGATCAAAACGGATGATTTGAAAAAATACAGAATGCGTTTAAAAAGGAAACAAATTAAACGTCGCTAACGCAAGAAAAAGTGGAATGGTGCATAATGGAACGGATTCACAGGGCGGAATCGTTGTTGCGGTACTGTATAAAATCTATAATTTTCTCAAGATGAGCCGCATGAATTTGTGCAGGCTGCATACAGTTGGCCGCGAAATGCGGCAGGGAAAAGGAGGAACTTTTTATGACAACCCCTATGATAATCGCTTTGGCGGTTACCGCCTTGATGATCGTGCTGATCATGGTGGATAAGCTGCCCTTCGGTGCACCGCCTCTTCTGGCGCTGCTGCTTCTGGTCGTACTCGGTGTTTCTGACATCAAGACCGCCTTCGGCGGATTCTCGAATTCCACCATCGTCATGCTGGCATCCTTCATGGCGATCATTGCGGCACTGCAGAAGACGAGCCTGATCGTCAAGTTCAAGGACATGATCTATGCCATGGCTGACAAGGGCGGTTTTAAGGCCTATGTGCTGCTGATCCTTGTGGTTATGCTGGGCTGCAGCCTTTTCGGTACCGGCTCCACTGCCTACTATGTACTGGTGATCGGTCTTCTTTCCAATCTTCCGGACAGCCGGAAGCTGCCGCCCGCCAGAGTGCTGATGCCGGCAGGCTTTGCCGCAAACCATCCGCTGGCACCGTTCAATACCGCGCTGCAGTACGGTATCGTGATCGCGGTTCTGGAGAGTGCCGGTGTGGCAGCCAATGTCAATCTGGTGAAGTTCTCCATCGTAAACTTCTGCCTGTCCATGGGCTTCTTCGCATGGTGTCTGCTGGCCTATAAGATCATGCCGGATCATCCCATTGCTGAGGCCAAGAAGGCAGCAGCGCACGAAGGCCAGACCGTGAGCATGTCGAAGGATAAGGAAATGGTGACCTATGTCAGCTTTGCTGTGGCTGTGGTCGGCATGATCCTGCAGAGCAAGATCGGTGATGCGGGCTATGCCATTACCGGACTGGCTGTCGGCGCCCTTCTCGTTTTCGGCGTGATGGATTTCAATGAGATCCGCGATGCCATCAGCGCCCCGATCATCATTATGTCTGCCGGCGTCATCGGTATTGCCGATGTTCTGGGAAATACAGGTCTCACCAATCTGGTGGGTCAGACCGTAGCCACCATGCTGGGCAGCAATGTGAACCCCTTCGTTCTGATTTTTGTCTTCTGTATCCTGACCAGTGTGCTGGCAACCCTGACCGGCTCCACCATCGGTACAGTATACGTATTTGCCCCTATGGCTATCGCCACCTGCGTGAGCCTCGGACTGGATCCCACAGCGGCAGCAGCGGCCATCGTTGTATCCGGCTGGTGCGGACATTTCCTTCCGATCGACGGTATGCCTGCCATGATCATGGGCGCCGGCGATTACAAGATCGGAGAATTCTGGAAGTTTACCATTCCGCAGTACTTTATCCGGCTTCTGGCCCTTACCATCGGCGCTGTGGTCATCTTCCCGATGAAGTAAGAGCGTAAGAGCAGCGGCTTGGCAGCAGAATTGGGAGAGGACAGGAGGAAAACATCAATGAAGAACAAATTTGAACTGGAGCACGTCGGCATCAATACGGATAATGAAGGCGAGGCGGCAAAGCTGGCTGAGCTTCTGAGTCTTGTGTTCAACCTGGAGCCGCGGCACGGACAGAAGTCCGAGTTTGCCGGAAGCTGCTTCGAATGCATGAAGACGCCCTTCCTGGGAAAGAACGGACACATCGCCATGCGCACGGCGGATCTGGCCGCGGCCATGGAGGAGCTGAAGGAGAAGGGCTTTGACTTCCGTATGGAAACCGCAGCGTATTTTGAGGACGGCCGCATCAAGAATGTTTATCTGGCCGG
>CAVELT010000052.1:0-5655 GCA_963616545.1 Dysosmobacter segnis
ACGCCGTTTGCACTGGATGTGGATGAAAAAACCAGCACACTTCTAAAGTTCGACATTGTGGATCTCTTACGTCCGGTGAATCCGGAGCTGCGGCAGTCTATTCGTCAAGAGGGAATCTGCTTTTACGATGCATTCAGAAATGAATAAAGACTTGGGGCTGGAGACAAAGCAGCAAAGAAAAAGAATACATGAGAAAAGCCGGAAATGGGTATTTCCATCTCCGGCTTTTTAATCTTCCTTTATCTTCCGACCACAAAGGGCATGCGGTAGAAGGGCATCACATCGGCGATGGCCTTTTCGGCGGCCTTGCTGCGGGCGGATACCACAGCTACAGGGCGTCCGTTGCCGAAGTCCTGTGCGACTGTGGAAATGTTGGCGAAGGTCGGCTGGATGCCGTGGATATGGTTGACAATAATGGCATAGCAGTTCTGACCGTTTACTGTGGTCTCCCGCAGATAGGCGGCAGAAACGTTCGGATCGCCCTTCACGTATTCATGGATTGCATCCACCAGCTCACCGAAATCTCCGGTGGGCTCCCGGAACTCCGGCTCACCCTCCATTTCCACCGGCGTCATCTCCATTTCCTCAGAAGCGGCAATGCGAACGGCGTCAGAGAGCAGCTTTCTGCCCAGAATCAGGCTGTCGCTGTTGATGTTGATGATCACACCGGAGATGCGGGGATCGTTCATGCACATACCGGCCAGCTGACGGAAGGACAGCACGGCGAGCTTTACATCTTCCTCGCTCCAGAGCTTTACCTTCTCCTTCGTGGTGAAGAGGGCATAATAGTGATGCTTCTCCTTGTCGGAAACGATGGCGAAGGCGGGCTTCGAATCCTCACCCTCACCGGCGATCTTCATGGGGCTGTAGAATCTCGCCTCATGGATCAGAAGATCGATGAACTGCTCCTGGGCTGCCTGGGTATTTTCTGCCTTCAGCGTCTGCATTGCGGCCTCGAAGCGCGCATTGTTTACTGCTTTTTTATCTGCCATAAAAGGAATCCTCCTGTGTAAAATCCTGTAAAAGCGATACATAGATTATTATATTCTATCATACTTGCGCCGGTGAAACAAGAGAGCGCGGAGAGATGACGGAGAGGGTCCGGCATCCGCCGGAAGCGCAGGACTTTGTATGATGATTTGACAAAGATGACAAGTTTTTAACTTTTCTTGACGGATTTTCTGTGAAGAATTAGGATGTTCCCTGTATACAAGAGACGATGAATGTTCAGGAGGAGTGAAAAATTATGGCTGTACATGTTTTGGATGAAGCGCAGAGATGTCTGCATTGCAAGAAGCCGAGATGCCGGGAGGGCTGCCCGATTCATACCAATATTCCGGAGATGATCCAGCGGCTGCTGGACGAGCGTATGATGGATGCTGCCGAGATGCTCTTTCTGAACAATCCCCTTTCCATTGTCTGCTCTCTGGTCTGCGACCACGAAAAGCAGTGTGAGGGTCATTGTGTCCGGGGCATCAAGGGTGCGCCGGTGCACATTTCCGCTATCGAGCAGTATATTTCCAATGCCTGCTTTGAGCGGATCAAGCTGGAAATGCAGCCGTCCAACGGCATGAAGGTGGGTGTCATCGGTGCCGGGCCTGCCGGCATTACCATCGCTGTCATTCTGGCGCAGCGCGGCTACAAGGTGACCATCTTCGAGGGCCGGGACAAGCTGGGCGGCGTCATGCGCTACGGCATTCCGGAGTTCCGTCTGCCGAAGTCCATTCTGGACCGCTACGGAAAGAAGCTGCGGGAGCTGGGCATCCTTTTCCGCCCGAACTTCAATATCGGCGGCTCTGTCAGCATCCATGATCTGTTCAAGGACGGCTATCGTTCGGTCTTCGTGGGCACCGGTGCATGGCGTCCCCGCCGTCTCCTGATCCCCGGAGAGACCTTCGGTAATGTTGCCTATGCCATCAATTATCTGACGAACCCGGACGTTTATGATATCGCCGGTAAGCGGGTATGCATCATCGGTGCGGGCAATGCCGCCATGGATGTGGCCCGGACAGCCATTCGCCACGGTGCTCAGGATGTGACGGTTTATTCCGTGACCGAGGTGCCGGCAGCTTCCCCGAAGGAGGTGGAGTATGCCAAGCTGGACGGTGTGCACTTTGAATGTCTGAAGACAGCAGTGGAGATCAAGGATGAGTCCCTGGTGACCTGTCCGGTGAGCTGGGATGAGGAAGGCCATATGGTGAAGGATGAAGGTCAGCTGGAGGAGGTTCCCTGCGGCTTCGTCATCATTTCCATTTCCCAGGTGCCGAAGGATCGTCTGGTTTCCCGGGACAAGGAGCTGAAGCTCAGCGACAAGGGCACACTGCAGACCGACGAGCACGGCGAGACCACTATGCCGGGTGTATTCGCCTCCGGCGACGTCGTGACCGGTGCGAAGACCGTGGTAGAGGCCGTAGAATGCTCCAAGCGCATCGCGGATGATATGGATAAGTATATGAGAAGTTTGACCTGAGCCCCATTGGGGGTGTTTGTGTAGCCGCCGGGCGCCCCGCAAGCGAAGCTTGCGCTGAGCCCGGCGGCTAGTTGTCATAATACTCCAGCAAGCACAGGATCAGCGCCCGGAGGGAATCCGAAAAATCGGCGTTCTTCCGGCAGGCTGCCGCGATATGAAAGGGCACCGGCGGATCCAGCGGAAAGTCCAGAAAGCGCTTCGGATCGTGCTGCTCTGCCGGCAGCAGGGCGATGCCCTGACGATTGGCCACCATGTCGGCGATGGTATCCAGTCCGCTGATCTCGCAGAGGATCCGCGGCTGAAACTGCCGGGTATTGAAATGCTGCATGGTCAGCTGGTAGAGCACGGTGCCTCGCTGCCCGAGGATAAAGAAATCCTGCTGCAGTGCATGGAAATCCACACCCCGGCGCCGGAAGTTCAGGGCACAGGGATGGCCGATGGGCAGGAAGAGATGCAGCGTTGAGCTTTTCAGCAGAATGAAGCGCAGAAGACTGCTCTCCAGCTCGCTGGTGGCGAGAATACCGAGGTCGGCCATGCCGTTCAGAAGACAGGCGCGGGCGGTATCGGCCATGCCGTAGCTGGTACGGACGAAAAGCTCCGGGTGGCTTGTGATGAAGCCGGAGAGCACGGCCGGAATGTCCGTCAGCAGTGCGTTGTTGTAGATCAGGCGGATCTCACTTTTCTGTCGGGATGTGATGCCTTCAATATCCTGCAGGGCCTGCCGGTAGATGGAGAGCACGGCCTGGGCGCCGTTTACGTAGATTTTTCCGGCCTCTGTGAGGCAGAGGCGGCCGTCCCGCCGCTCGAAAAGCGGCAGCTCCAGCTCGGCCTCCAGCTTCTTCAGCTGCTGACTGAGGGCAGGCTGGGAAACAGAAAGACGCTGCGCCGCTCTCTGCTGACTGCCCTCGGCGGCAACGGCCAGAACATATTCCATAAGACGTGTATTCATGAGGTAAACTCCCGGTCGATTTCGACAGTCAGTGCATTGCAGAAGGACAGATAGGAGGGCTTCTTTCCGAGTCGGCGGGACAGATAGGAAATATAGCGTTCGGGCTCGGTCGGCCGGTGCCCCTTTTTATGCATTTGCACGAGGAAGATATAGGTTCGCGGAGAAAGCGAAAAAAAGCGAAGCTCTGTTTCCTTCGGCGTCACCATAGACATCGGCAGAAAGCCGATGCCGGCACCCTGGCGGATCATGTTCCGCACCACCAGGTTGTTATTGGATTCGTAAACGATGGCCGGATAGATCTGATTCTCTTGAAAATAGTTGTCGGCCAGAGTGCGGATGGTGGTCCCTTTGGGCAGCAGTACGAAAGCGGCATCCCGGATTTCGTCAGCCCGTATAGACGGCAGCGCGTCACCGGCCCGGCCGCCCCGGGCAGCAAAGGGATGAAAGGCCGGCACTGCCAGCACCAGCTCCTCCTGCCAGTTCGGGATATAATCATAGTCCGGACTTTCCAGATCGGCGCAGCTGCCGAAGGCAAAATCCAGTTCATCATTCTTAAGAAGCGTGAGCAGCTCCCGGGTATAGGCCTCATGAAGCTCGAGGCGCACCTCCGGATAGCGCTTGGAGAAATCCGGGTAAATGCTGGCGAAGAGGGAAGCACCGCGGAGCGGTGTGGCGCCGACGTGCAGAATTTTCTGCTCTGCATGCCGCAGTCGGTGAATGCTCAGATAGGTCTGGTCATGAATCCGCAGGATCTTTTCTGCGGCATCCAGGTAGATGCGGCCGGCGGGCGTCGGGACCAGGCGCTTCCTGTCCCGGTCAAACAGCACTGTGCCGAGGCTGTCCTCCAGCCGGGAAAGAAAAACGCTGAGGGTCGGCTGAGAAATGCCCAGTGCTGTAGCCGCAGAGGAGAGGTAGCCGGCCCTGGCGATCTCTGATATGTATAGCATTTCTTTGATATCCATAGAAGAAGTCCTTCATCCTTCGACCGAATCCGGTCCTGTGCAAGCGATTCTTTCCGCTTTTTCCCATCTGCTTCTGCAAACAGTTTAGCATCTGCCTTGAGGGATGTATAGCTTTTGCTTATAAGTTAAATAGCGGTGCCCGGATTGTTCGAGGCTTAGTGAAATCCTATACTGGGGATAACAGAAGTCTATAGACGGGGGAGACAGGCGGACTGCAGACCGCCTGCCAATGCAATGAAGGAGATTCTGAAACATGACACCGCAGATTATTATCACACTTTGCATACTGGCCTTTATGGTCATTATGCTGCTGACGCATAAGATCGCCTATGGCATGACGGCCATGATCTGCTGCACACTTTTTGTTCTGACCGGCGTGGCCGATCTGAAAACCGCCTTTTCCGGCTTTTCCAGCAGTACCACCATCATGGTGGCCACGATGATCGTTGTGGCAACACAGCTGAGCCGTACCAGCGTGATCCACAAAATGCGCGGCATACTGGAGAGCATGCAGGGCAAGCAGGAAATCGTGATCATGCTGACCATGTTTGCCGTTACGGTTGTGTTGTCCCAGTTCATGGGACAGGTGGCCTGCCTGTCCATCATGCTGCTCTTCGTGCAGACTCTGGACGAGGACAGCAATCTTTCCCCGGCCAGAATGCTGTTTGCCGTATGTACGCTGAACACCATCTGGACTGCCAAGGTTCCGGTAGCCATGGGCGCAACCATGCCGGGCACCATCAATTCCTTCTTTGAGGGCGTGGCGCCGGAATATGCCATCGGCATCGCGGATTACTTCAAGGCAGCAGCCATTCCGGCCATTGTCGGCTTCATTTACTGCATCGTAGCCTTCCGCCTCATTCCGAAGCAGACCATGAAGAAGGAAAATGTGAAGGAGGTGAAGGAGCAGAAGGCCATTTCGAAGCGGGATGAGTACATCATCTTCGGCGTATTCCTGGTGATCATGGCGGCGTTCTTCCTTTCTGACTTTGTCTCCAAGGACATCCAGAATGTGATCCCGGTGGCCGGTGTTCTGGTATTGCTGCTGACCGGCGTGCTGGATCTGCAGGCCTGTCTCAAGGTCATCACCGGCGACATCGTATTCCTGATTGCCGGCATGTCTGCGGTTTCCACCGTACTCGGCAATACTGGTGTGGGTGAGTTGATCGGTCAGACCGTTCTGAACATTCTCGGCGGTCATCCGGCTCCCATCTTCGTGGTGGCAGTATTCTGCATCGTGACAGCGGTCATGACCAACTTCCTGTCCAACATGG
>CAVELT010000052.1:6025-9143 GCA_963616545.1 Dysosmobacter segnis
ATGGAACTGAAGCTTTCCGTCATGCTGCAGAACGGCAATTCCGAGATGCGGGCGGCCATGGGCGAGGATGATCCCCGGGAGGATCACAGCCCGAAGCCGGCGCTGATCTGGATTCCCGGCGGTGGCTGGCGCGGCGCGGACAAGAACCTGATGCTGGGTGAAATGGCGGAGTATGTGCGGGCCGGTTATGTGGTGGTTTCCATCTACTACCGGAATTCCGCAGAGGGCAAGTGGCCCTGCCAGCTGCAGGACGTGAAGACAGCCATCCGCTTTGTGAAGGAGAATGCGACCCGCTTTGAAATCGATCCGCAGCGCATCGGCGTCTTCGGACGCTCTGCCGGCGGCCATCTGGCAGCCTTTGCGGGACAGAATCTGTCCGGCTTTGACACAGAGGAGTGGAGCGGTCAGAGCTCCGATGTGCAGGCGGCCATCGATTTCTTCGGTCCGGTGGATGTGGAGGCGCTGATCGAGTCGGAGAGCAAGCACCTTTCCGAGCCGGATTATCGTTGGCATCGCATTGAGGATACCCACGGCGGCGCTCTGATCGGCGGAGATCCGGCAACGATTCCGGAGCGCGCCAAGGCAGCAACGCTGACGCATTATGTAAATGACGGTATGGCACCGCTTATGATGCTGCATGGGGACAACGATCCGCTGGTGCCGGTGGAGCTGTCCAGCGAGCATCTCTATGACAAGCTCTGTGAAATGGGCCTGGAGGACCGCTGTGAATTCTACGTGATTCCCCATGCAGGCCACGGCAGCCGGGAGTTCTTCCAGCCCGCCACCAAGGAGCTGACCATCGCATTTTTCAATAAATATTTGAAGTGAATTGTACGAATGATACGCGAAATGAATTAAGTGTGTTTTGAAAAGCGGGCGTCCGGCGCATATGCCGGACACCCGCTTTTCGATTAGCCTTCCAGTCCCTTCACCACGATCCGTCCGATTTTCTGATAGAAGGCCTTCTTTCTGCGGCGCCGCTTCCGCTCCACGCCGGTCTCATAGAAAAAGTAGGAGCCCATCAGGAGCAGGGCATAGCCCGCGAAGCGGACCTCCGTCCATCTGGAGAGAGAGGCCAGCATGCCAAGTCCGATCATCACCAGTGTCAAAAGCTCAAATGTTCTCAGTGTAATTCTCATCGTCGTCACCCGTTTCCTTTCGATGACGATACTATAGCATGATACGAACGTTTTGTAAACAGCTGTTTCTGAAATAACTGTTTTCAGAATATAGTTTTTTCGAATGCTTTTTCGGGAATGCCGACATTTTCCTATGGCTGCCGTGTCTCCGAAAGGCGCTTCCGCAGATCCTTTATGACGAAAAGATAGGCTACGCCGGTGAAGATGCCGGCAGAGAGCCAGGCTGCCGGGTCGCAGAAGACCGCGAGGAAATAGCTCATCAGATGCATGGACAGCATGGCCATGGCAAGCCGCGCCAGCAGTTCCACGACACCGCCCATCATGGGCAGGAAGCCGTAGCCGCAGCCCTGCATGGCATTCCGGAAGATGAAGATGTAGCTCAGCGGAATGTAGAAGAGCACGCAGATCCGCATATAGGTGCTGGCCCAGGGCAGGAGCTCCGCGAGACTGGTGTCACCGGAGAAGAAGAGGGGCAGCAGAGGCCGCAGCAGCAAAACCCCGGCAAGCGCCGCCAGCACCGCATAAATGCTGCTGATGAGCACCGCCGAACGGACACCCTGCCGGATCCGGGGCAGGTCGCCCTTGCCGTAGTTCTGCCCGCTGTAGGTGGCCATGGCCTGTCCCATCGCCGGCATTTCCTGCACCAGCACGTTGTGGAGCTTGCAGGCCGCCGTATAGGCCGCCACCGCCGTCGAACCGAAGAGATTGACCGCCGACTGCATGATCATGGTGCCGGAGGAGGTGATGGCGAACTGCAGCGACATGGGGATGCCCACCGCCAGCTGGTGCCGTGCCGCGGAGCGGGAGAAGCGCCATTCCCCCGGCTGCGGCCAGAGCAGCGGCACCCGGAGCCGGATGTAGAGGAGACAGAGCAGCGCAGAAATCGCCTGGGAGGCCGCCGTGGCAATGGCAGCGCCCGCCACGCCCATATGGAAATTCACGATCAGCAGCAGGTCCAGAATCACATTCAGCACCGCACTGAAGACCAGAAACACCAGCGGCATCTGGCTGTTTCCCACCGCCCGCAGATAGGAGGAGAATAGATTATAGAAGACCGTAGCACTCGTGCCCCAGCTCACCAGCACGATATAGGTATAGGCATCCTGATAGATGTTCTCCGGCGTATTCATGATCCGCAGCAGCGGCCCCATCCCGAGCACAAAGCAGAGTGTCAGGATCACCGCCACTGCCACCGACAGGATAATGCCGTTGGCCACAGAGCCGCGGACACGCCGGAGCTCCCGGGCGCCGAAGCATTGTGCCGTCAGCACCGTGAAGCCCGTGGTCAGGCCCTGGGAAAGGCCGGTAATGAGAAAAAGAATCGTGCCGGTGGAGCCCACCGCCGCCAGGGCCGAGGCGCCCACGAAGCGCCCTACAATAATGGTATCCGCCATGTTGTAGAGCTGCTGGAACACATTGCCGACGAAGAGCGGCAGCATAAACTTTAAAATAATAGGAAGGGGATTTCCCTTCGTCATGTCCACCTGCATGAAAAACCTCCATAAAAATGACCGCCCTGCGAAGCAGGACGGTCAGCAATTCGTGATATTCCGAAATTACTCAGCGGAGATGGCGCCTGTCGGGCAAGCCTCTTCGCAAGCACCGCAATCGATGCAGGTATCAGCATCTACAACGTACTTGGAATCACCGGCAGAAATAGCCTCAACCGGGCAAACAGAAGCGCAGGATCCGCAGCTTACGCACTCGTCATTGATAGAATGTGCCATAATAGCCTCCTTATTTTAAATAAATAGATTTAAGTGTAGACTGTCTCCTAACAGTCAGCTTCATTCTAATATATTTTCCGTGGACTGGCAAGAAAAGACTTGCCTAATCTTTGTTTGTATTCGAAAAAGAACCGAAAATATGCACAGAAAAGCTGCCCTGCCGGCGGAAAAACAGAGCAATTTTTCCAAATACAAGCACAGTTTTTGGCATATACGTTTGAAGGAAAATGCCATAGAATGAGGACAAGAGAA
>CAVELT010000053.1:0-6528 GCA_963616545.1 Dysosmobacter segnis
GTGCGTCTGGACATCCGCCGCATTGAGACGCTGAAGACCAACGGCGATGCCTCCGGCAACCGCGTCCGGGTGAAGGTGGTGAAGAACAAGATCGCACCGCCCTTCAAGCAGTGTGAATTTGACATTACCTTCGGCAGCGGCATATCCAAGGAGGGCGATGTGCTGGATCTCGCCGTCAACGAGAATATCGTAGAGAAGAGCGGCGCCTGGTTTGCCTATAACGGCAGCAAGATCGGTCAGGGCCGGGAGAATGCGAAGGAGTATCTGAAGCAGAATCCGGCGCTGCTGACAGAGATCGAAAACAAGGTGCGGGAGAAATACGGCCTGCCGGCAGATGATCTGACTGTGCCCGGACAGCCGGCAGCGCTGACAGAGGATGCCGGAGACAGTGTTTCCGGGAACGCAGCGGAGACAGCCGGGGAAGATGAGGCACTGTTCTAAGACATGAAGAGTATGGAGGATTTCCGCCGGGATTTCGGCATACCGGCGGATTGCGAAGCGGAGGATGGCTGCGATACAAATCCGGAGAATGATTTGTGCGGCGCAGACTCGGCTTTGGATTTGGATAAGGAAAAGCGCGAGAAGCTGCTGCGGCGCTGCCGTGAGCGCTGTCTTTATCTCATTACCGACGCAGAAAAAACGGAGGCCCGGCTTCGGGAGAAGCTGCGGGCCTCCGGCCGTTATCCGGAGGATATCATTGACGAAGCCATGGACTTTCTGCGAAGCTGTGATCTGCTCAATGACCGGCGCTTTGCGGATCGGCTGATTCAGCGCTATGCGGGATGCAAATCCCTGCGGGAGATCGAGCAGAAGCTGTATCAGCGGGGCGTGAACCGGGAGGATGTCCGGGCAGCGCTGGCGGCCTATCGGGAAGAGGAAGATCTGGCAGAGGTGCAGGAGCTTGCGGCGGTGCAGAAGCTGATTCAGAAAAAATGCCGGTCAACGGCAGAACTCAGCCGGGAGGAGCGGCAGAAGCTGCTGCAGTCCCTGCTGCGGCGGGGCTTTTCCTATGCGCTGGCAAGCAAAGCACTGGCACTCAGTCTCGAAGAAGCATAGTAACTATCCTTTTTCATAGTCACTTGACAATGCCGTGTCGGCTTCTATAAAATTTTCAGTGGAGAAGTTTACATCAGGTGTTATTAGATCATATAGTACAAACAAAGATCGGAGGATAAGGAAATGGCAGCAGAGAAGGTGACAACAGCGGAGTTTGAGGAGAAGGTACTGAAGGCGGAGGGGCCGGTGCTGGTGGATTTCTGGGCGGACTGGTGCGGCCCCTGCAAGATGCTGGCACCGATCATTTCGGAAATTGCAGAGGAAGCGAAGGACGTCAAGGTATATTCGGTGAATGCGGACGAGGAGACGGAGCTGCTGCTTCGCTACGGCATTCGGGCGATTCCCACATTGATCGTGTTCCGGAACGGCCGGGTCAGCAAGCAGTCCACCGGCTTTATTCCGAAGGAGCAGGTGCTTGCGCTTCTGCAGGAAGGCTGAGACGGGGTGTAGGATGCATGACATTGTAGTGGTGGGCGCCGGCACCGCCGGCATGACGGCGGCGATTTATGCGCTGCGGGCAGGAAAGACCGTACTGCTGCTGGAGAAGGGAAGCTGCGGCGGGCAGATCATCAATACGCCGGCCATTGACAACTATCCGGGGCTTCCCGGCATTTCCGGCTATGAATATGCGGAGAAGCTGCATCAGCAGGTGCTGGCTCTCGGCGCAGAGCTGCGCTTCGAAGAGGCGACCGCTGTCCGGGCGGCAGGGGATATCCGACAGGTGGAAACGACAAAGGGCGTCTATCCCTGTCGGGCTGTGATCCTGGCCACCGGTGCCCGGAACCGCCGTCTTGGGCTGCCGCAGGAGGAAACGCTGCTGGGCCGGGGAGTATCCTATTGTGCGGCCTGTGACGGCATGTTCTTCCGGAAGCAGATCGTGGCGGTAAACGGCGGCGGAAATACAGCGCTGGAGGATGCACTCTATCTTTCCAATCTCTGCGAGAAGGTCTTCCTCATTCACCGGCGGGAGGGCTTCCGGGGAGAGGCCCAGCTGCTGGAGCAGGTGCGGCAGCGGGAAAACATAGAGCTGATCTTAAATACCGTGGTGTGCGGACTGGAGAGCGATGACCAGGGGCTGACGGGACTTCGACTGCGGAACACGGCGGCGGAGACGGAGCAAGGTCTGCCGGTACAGGGACTTTTTGTGGCCATCGGTCAGGAGCCGGACAATGCGGCTTTTTCTGATCTGGTGGAGCTCGATTCTCAGGGATACATTGCGGCAGGCGAGGACTGCTGTACCCGGACCCCGGGCATCTTTGCGGCAGGAGACTGCCGGACAAAGGCCGTCCGGCAGCTTGTTACGGCCGCCGCAGACGGTGCCGCTGCCGCTTTAAGTGCAGTCAAATGATACCGTACCTCTTTGTTGACATGCCTGTTGATTTTTTATAAAATGAGATGGTTGAGTTAATGTATATCCGTCAGGATGTATGGTTATAAATATGGTCGTCTGTCTGTGCGAAAACGGGACAGCGGCAAGAGGATTTCATGAGGGGGCAGCTGCCCCGACATGCTTCACATATTTGTACATTAACAAGTCAATAGTGAAGGAGGTACCGGAGTGATAGTAGTGGCCATTATACTGGCTGCCGTTATTGCTGGTGCCATCATGTTCTTCGTCGGACGCAACAAGGAGAAGGCGGATTATGCCAAAAAGATCGGCACAGCCGAGGCCAAGTCCAGGGAGATTATTGATGATGCCATCAGAACGGCTGAAAACAAGAAGAGAGAGAGCCTCTTAGAGACCAAGGAAGAGGTCGTAAAGGCAAAGAATGACCTGGATCGGGAGATCAAGGACAGACGCCGTGAGGTCAGCGAGATCGAAAAGCGTATGCTGAAGCGGGACGAGCAGTCCGAGAAGCGTTCTCAGTCTCTGGAAAAGAAGGAAGCAGAGCTGGGAAAGACTGAGGAGCGGCTGAAGAACCGCGAGACGGAAATTGATGCTCTGCAGCAGCAGAGGATGACAGAGCTGGAGCGTGTATCCGGGCTGACCCGGGATCAGGCGAAGTCAGAGCTTCTCAAGTCAGTGGAAGAGGACATCAAGCACGATACTGCGAAGATGATTCATGAGTATGACAATCGTGCCAAGGAGGAAGCAGAGAAGATCGGCCGTCAGTATATTGTGGAGGCCATCCAGCGCTGTGCGGCAGATCAGGTGACGGAATCCACGGTTTCCGTGGTCCAGCTGCCCAACGATGAGATGAAGGGACGCATCATCGGCCGTGAGGGCCGGAATATCCGTACCCTGGAGCAGCTGACGGGCGTAGAGCTGATCATTGATGATACGCCGGAGGCAGTGGTACTGTCCGGCTTTGATCCCATCCGCCGTGAGGTGGCAAGGATCGCGCTGGAGAAGCTGATCGTAGACGGCCGTATCCATCCCGCCAGAATCGAAGAGGTGGTGGAGAAGAGCCGCAAGGAGGTAGAGGATACCATTAAGGAGGAAGGCGAGGCAGCCGTCCTGGAGGTCGGTATGCACGGCATTCACCCGGAGCTGCAGAAGCTGCTGGGCCGCATGAAGTTCAGAACCTCCTTCGGACAGAACGCGCTCCGGCATTCCGTAGAGGTGGCACAGATTTCCGGCCTGCTGGCCGAGGAGCTGGGGCTGGATGTACGGATGGCCAAGCGGGCAGGTCTGCTGCATGATATCGGCAAGGCCATTGATCATGAGATGGAAGGCACTCACGTACAGCTGGGCGTGGACCTCTGCAAGAAGTATCACGAGCCGGAGACCGTTATCAATGCGGTGGCTTCCCATCACGGCGGTACGGAGCCCACATCATTGATTTCCTGCCTGGTAGCGGCAGCGGATGCCATTTCGGCAGCACGCCCCGGCGCCCGGAGGAAGTCTCTGGAAACCTACACCAATCGTCTGAAGGAGCTGGAGGATATCGCCAATTCCTATAAGGGCGTGGAGAAGACCTTCGCCGTACAGGCGGGCCGTGAGGTACGCATCATGGTGATCCCGGAGCAGGTATCCGAGGATGAGATGACCATTATGGCGCATGACATTGCCCGGCAGATCCAGGAGCAGATGCAGTATCCCGGTGTCATCAAGGTCAATGTGATTCGTGAATCGAGAGCAGTGGATTATGCGAAGTAAGCTCGCCTTCGGCATGAGAATCAATCAAACAGTGAATTGAAGAGAGCGGTGCAGGAACCGGTAGGTTTCTGCGCCGCTTTTTAGGTAAGCGCACGGGCTTCGCGCCAGCAAAGCTTTCCGCTTCAAAGGGAAGAAAGGAGTAACTATGGAAAATCCCAGACCGGAGGGAGATGCAGCGACAGGGCGTCACAGAAAAAGGCACAGAAAGAAGCATTCCTTCTGGCGGATTCTGCGGAGGATTTTTTTGACATTGCTGCTGCTTTTTCTGATTGCCGGAGCAGGACTCTATGCTCTTGTGATCAAGCCGGAGTATGACAAGCTGAAGAGCACCGCCTATGATAAGCTGGCCTCTGTGGATGTAAAGGAGCTGACGAAGCTGTCGGATACAAAGATTTACGATACCAACGGGGAGCTGCTGGGGATCGTGAATGCAGGACATTTTGTCTATGATGAGATCAACGACATTTCCATGAACCTGCAGAATGCCTACATTGCCCAGGAGGACCGGAACTTCAAGGTACATCACGGGGTGGATTACAAGGCCACGCTGCGGGCTGTGCTGGAGCTTGTGCGAAACAAGGGAAAGATTACCCAGGGCGGCTCCACCATCACGCAGCAGGTGGTGAAGAACACCTATCTCAGCTCGGAAAGGACCTTCACAAGGAAGTTTGTGGAGATGATGCTGGCCCGGGAGCTGGAGAAAATGTATACAAAGGCCGAGATCATGGAGCTGTACTGCAACACCAATTTCTACGGCAACAACTGCTATGGTGTCGAGGCGGCCAGTCAGTACTACTTCAACAAATCGGCCGCGGATCTGACGGTGCCGGAGGCGGCCGCGCTGGCGGGCATTTCGAATGCGCCCTCCCGTTATGAGCCGGTGCGTCATAAGGATGCCTGTCTGGAGAAGCGGAATCAGGTCCTGAAATCCATGCTGGACTGCGGCTATATCACAGAAGACGAGTATAAGACCTATTGCGCGACGGAACTCAGCGTTTCGGAGAACACCCAGGAAGGAACGGATGAGGATTACCTCAGCTCCTATGCGCTGCATTGTGCGGCGATTACGCTGATGGAGATCAATCACTTTGACTTCCAGTACCTCTGGACGGACAAGGAATCCGAGGCAAGCTATGATGAGAAGTATGACGAGTCCTATAATTACTATATGAACCTGCTTCGCGGCGGCGGTTACAGTATTTACACCACGCTGGATCCGGCGGTGCAGGAGAAGGTGCAGACGCAGCTGGATGAAACGCTGCAGAGCTTCACGGATACCCAGGAGAACGGCAAGTATGCACTGCAGGGTGCGGCGGCTGTGATCGACAACAAGACCGACTATGTGGTAGCTGTGGTCGGCGGAAGAGGAACGGAAGACAAGTACAATCGCGCTTACCTCAGTGTTCGGCAGCCCGGTTCCTCCATTAAGCCGCTGCTGGACTACGCACCTGCACTGGACAGCGGTGAATATACACCGGCAACCCAGATCGATGATCACAAGTTTGACGGCGGGCCCGGCAATGCGGGAGGCGGCTATCACGGACTTGTAACGCTGCGGGAGGCGGTGAATCGCTCGCTCAATACGGTGGCATGGCAGGTGCTTTCCGATATCGGAACCAAATACGGACTGCAGTATCTTGCCAATATGCATTTCCAGGGACTGAACTGGGTGGATACCACCACGGAGGCGGTTTCCATCGGCGGCTTCACCAACGGTGTTCGCGTGGTCGATATGGCCCGGGGCTATGCGACACTGGCCAACAGCGGTCATTTCAGCGGCAAAACCTGTGTCACAAGGATCGTGCAGGAAAAGGATGGGGAGCTGACAAACGGCTGGCAGCCCTCCGGCGCTCAGGTTTACCGTGAGGATACGGCCTTCATGATGACGGACATCCTGAAGGGAACGATCACGGAAGGCTACGGCACGGGGCACGGGCTCGCATTGGACAACGGCATGCCCTGCGCGGGAAAGACCGGTACCACAAATGAGTCCAAGGATACCTGGTTCTGCGGCTACAGCAAATACTATACGATGGCAGTATGGGTGGGCTATGATCAGCCGACACCGATGCCCGGTGTTTACGGTGCTACCTATGCGGGAAAAATCTGGCAGAAGGCTATGAATCAGCTGCACGAGGGCCTGGAGCCGGAGGACTGGACGCAGCCGGATACGGTGGAAATGCGGACGAATCCGGAAACGGGCATCACAGACTACGCTTCTACCACGGATGAGGCGCGCGCCGAGGCATCGCTGCAGGAAAAGGAGGAGCAGAAGAATGAGAGCCGTGCGAAGGAGCTATTGACCGACTATGAGGCCCTGGAGATCAGCAATGTGGAGGATGTCTATAAGGAAAGAGAAATTTATCAGGAGC